>CAZJLX010000494.1:0-2369 GCA_964546545.1 uncultured Ignavibacteriaceae bacterium
TTTCGATATCCGTTTTTGGCCAGGTCAGGGTGCAATTGATACATTCTTGCCCGATAAGGATTGTCGGTCGAGGCTATTTCGGGAATGCGAATATCGGTTCCCCAAAATTCCACGATACGGGCTTTTTTTAAATAAGCTATATATTTCAGATCGAGATTGAAAGGTAAGGCATGTTCGTTGTAATGCCAATGGATAATATCCGCCCAGCTTATGGCTTTGATAACTTCTTTCCAGAACGGCAATGATTGTTTTATTCCAAGAAAGGGGTGTTTTCGACGGGAGACAATTTTATACGTTTCGATACCGTAACCATCCTGCATGCCGGAATTTCCGAATACCAAACCGCGGGCATCAATACCGATATTTCGCAGGGCGCGAACCGTGACCGCCGGCTGCGAAGCTATGTTGACCGGTAAATGCAAGACTTTCATACTATCCATATAGCAAAACCAAAAATTTGAAGAATCGAATGTTGTTATCTCGAACCTCGGTGTTGAACCGGAAACAGGAAAGCTCAAACCATCGGTTTGGCGGGAACGCCGACAACCGTTATTCCTTCGGGGACATCTTTAACGACCGCCGCACCCATGCCAACATAAGCCTTTTTCCCGATTTTAACTCCGTCGCGCACCGCGGCGCCTGTTCCAATGACCGCCTCGTCGCCTATCGCTACGCTGCCGCTTATATTGACGCGGGCATTCAACAAACAACGCCGTCCGATTCTAACGTTATGCGCAATATGAACCAGGTTGTTAATTTTCGTTCCCCGGCGGATGATCGTACTCGCCAGCGCTCCCCGGTCAATACAGCAGTTGGCCCCGATATCGACATTGTCCTCGATAATCACATCACCAAGTTGAGGGAAGTTTACATATTCTCCGTTACCGTTTTTTTCAAAGCCGAAACCGTCGCCGCCCAGAACGCATCCGGCATTGATATTTACACTTTTGCCGATTTTAACGCCATCATAGATAAAACAATGCCCATAGATGATTGTATCTTCACCGACACTGCTTTTTCCGATATATGTAAATGGTCCGATATAAGTGTTCTCATGAACCTCCGCTTCGGGATGGATATAAGCGGTCGGATGTATACCATAGGGCATTCTGGTCGTGAACAGATGGTTGACGATTCCGGCAAAAACGAATTTTGGATTATCCGTCAGGATTAAACATTTGGATTTTATCATATCCGGCGAGCTTTTAATAGAACTATCACAGATGATAATATTAGCCTTTGTCTGCTCGGCCAACTGCTGTTTATCTTTGCGGGTGTGATCGATAAAAACAAGCGATTCCGGATCGGCCTCGGTAACCGGTTTGACATTGGTAAAATATTTACCGTCGGATTGACCGGCGATTTCGTACTCCCCGACAATTAAAGGAAGTATTTTATCAACATCATACTTCATGTCCGCCCCACTGTTTTTATTTATTGATTTGGATATATTTTCATTCATAAAAATGCTCATCAAAATATGTATCCGAATGAATTAATGAATAAATCACCGGGGCTCCGTCACGACAATGTTCTCCGAGGGATCGATTATCGCCCTCTTTTAAAATCCCCCGGTCATAACATTTCCAGTAGGTCCAGTTGGAATCGGAGACATACAGAGAATTCGCGAATAGATCAAACTCCGGGTTCTTATCGTAGGCTTCGTATAACAGCCCGAAATCGGACGGTTTTTTGTCTTTCCAGAAATCGAGATTATTCAGGCCGGTCAGACCGCCGTGAGAGGCGACGCCATAAGTTTTAACATCCAGCATCTTTTCGAGAATACTTATATCTCGTTTAAGGCAGTTCTCGGCATCCTCATCCCAGATGACCGATTCGTCGATAACTTCCGAGTGATAACCGATTTCAAATCCGGAATCGCGAATAAATTTCAGACAGCGATAATTTTCAAATGAAAAAGGATTGTATTCCGGGGCATGCAGTCTGACAAAAAAAGTGCCTTTAATATTCAATTCATTGAATATAACCGCCAGTCGTCTGGCCTTTGTGCATGAAAAATCGATATCCACTCTATTGATCAATACTTTATTTTTGCGGCCATCTTTTTTGTAATCGATATAGTCCCGGCAGGTAATAATTTGATAGCCCTGATCAAGAGCATCCTGAAAATGCTCATTGATTTTCGCAAATTTAAAGATAAATTCGTGTTTCATAAAAGGCCTTAATTTTTATTGCCGCAACCGGGACATAATTCTCATATCTGATAAATTACTATTTATTCATCATTATATTTTCTGGTGAATTTCATATAAAAACTTTTGGGAACCAGATCCAGTTTATACATCATCCAGAAAAAGGGCCGCATCCTTTCGAAAGTAC
Organism: uncultured Ignavibacteriaceae bacterium; assembly: GCA_964546545.1. GTDB lineage: Bacteria > Zixibacteria > MSB-5A5 > GN15 > PGXB01 > CAZJLX01. Next base: position 2,341 of record CAZJLX010000494.1, read on the forward strand.
GTTTATATGTTTTGTAGTCGCGATAGGTT
>CAZJLX010000495.1:0-2368 GCA_964546545.1 uncultured Ignavibacteriaceae bacterium
AAGATGTTAATCGGCGCGGTACCATTGGCATCACCGGGAACGCAATCGCAGATGGATATGGCCTCCTTGATTGTAATATCAGTCCTGACATCGGTAACATGTAACGTGTCAATTTCACCATTTTCTATATTCTTAATAGTGATATAATCGCAAAAGTCGATTATTCCGTTACCGTTATCAACAACATCAATTATAATGTATTTCCGGCAGTAAATAGGATAAACTTCGTGCCAATATGAATATTTTATATCCGCAATCGAGATATCCTCAACGTCCGGATTCGGATACTCTTCGTAATCGAGATAATCAAGCATAATCGTATCCTGAGGACCGCTTATTGATTCGGCAATAATTGTCGGACCAACCCATTCAACATGATATTTAACCGAGTCGATACCGTCGAAATCGACCGTATCACAGACCGACAATTTATCGTCGCCATTATCAACCCAACTTGTCAGTGTATGCGGTGTGCAGAAATCGGGACGAATTTCATGCCAGGCCGATCCTATTGGATTACCATCAGTTGGTTTGTAGCCGTTAGTGTTATCCATGGAGATATCGCCTTCAATTGGTTCCGGCGGATTGGGCTTAATCACCCGAATGCGCTTTTTGAGCCATTCCTTCGCCTTCTGAATGGTCTCAATCAGACCGTTTTTGCCACCGTCATACTCAGACGCGACAATCTTGATAAAGACCAATGTGTCGCCAGCGACCAAATCGAATTGACCGAAATTAATGACCAAATGGAGATCCTGATAAAGCGAATCCTCAAGAGTCGGATTGGTCGATTGCCATGGCGCATAGCCGTAGGTATTGGCCAGTTTCTGATACATAAGTCCGGGTACAAAGCCGCCTTCCGGATAAACCCAGTCAGCGTTCATATGAGTCCACATCGCCTTCGGATCGCCGATACTGTCGTTGGCGCCGCCATAGGGAATATGATGGCCATATAAGTATGCGGTTCCGCCATATCGTTGATCGGCCAGAACACAGTCATTATTCGCGCCATAAACTCCGGTATCAGCGCCATACTCGGCTCCATACATGTACATCAGTTTTTGAGCGGATTCAAAACCGGAGCCATTTTCGCTTCCTGAATCGGAAGGAATATCCCAATCCTGAAAATCGCCAATATAAACATTACTAATCGGAGTGGAACCTATCAGATAGAATTTTTGAACGGATATCAGGAAATCACAGGTATCAGGATCGGTTGGCATATAATATTCGCATTCCATACCAATCGTTGAATCTTTGGAGACGAACATTCCGGAGTATCCATACTGATAATCAGAATTAGTCGTCGAATCAGCGACCGGACTGATCAGTGGTCGGAAACCGTCATTCGATAACCAGGTCGCATCATAAATGGCTGAATTCAGAATCGTGTCGCCATTTTTAATATAAGCCACAAATGGACTGGCTTCATACAGGTAAACCCCGGCATGATCGTCGCGGCCCTGCAGATTGACACTGGTGTCGCAGTCGTCGAAGAAATTCAGGTTGTAGCCTCCATTCCCGCTCGGGCCACCGCCGTCGCCAAGCTGACCGGCATTACTGAAAGAAATGCGCTTGCAGGTGGTTCGAATATCGGCTACTTCGGGGAACATAACGGTATCAGCGACAATAAGTGATACCGGAATGGAATCAATATCAAAGCCTCCCGAATTAGAATAGAAAATGATAAAACCATTGACTACCGAGGGCGTGGTCGTAATAACACCATTCTTATTCAGCTGGGCAGACATCGTATCGAAGGTGGGCGAAATATGTGAAATAGTGATGGGACCATATTTACTGACATCAAGCCAGCCCGAAGGTCCGTTAATCTCAATCGTGGTAATACTGTCAATGGTTAGCGGCGCGTTACCGAGGTTCTCCATACGAATCAGCGTGTCAAGTTGACCTCGGCCCGGATGCGTCCAGGTTGGGGGTCCGATCTCGGTCGGAGAATAAACAAAGAGCGGATTTGACACCGGATCAACACACGGAATATTGAACCATTTCATCGGATTCAGCGTCCAGATACCGGCATCCTGGACACAACCGCCGGGGAATTTATCATTAACATAAAAAACAGGCAGATAATAATTGCCGGTATAACTACCCTCGGAGGGATCCACAATAGGAACACCAGGGAAATTGCCTTCATAATCCAAAATCTGTAATCCAAAGCGCGGCATTGAGGGCCAGTTATCCGAATCGCAGGTCGGTTCGCCGGTCGGAACCCCGAGTGTATCGGTAGGATAGCAGTGTGGCGTATAAGTATCAGTCAAGTTTCGCGCAATATCCCAGTTGTATCCGCCATTTTCAGATACGGATAAATATAATTCGCCATTGGCCGTGCCGCTATATCCGGCGCCGC
>CAZJLX010000496.1:0-2361 GCA_964546545.1 uncultured Ignavibacteriaceae bacterium
CAAAATTTCCCTGTTTATGCCGAAGACACGATTTTTTTCCATGAAAAAATGATTAAGATTGAATTTATCGGGCCGTGATAGTCGATAGGAATTTAAAAGCTGCCTTGCCAAAAGAGATTTTAGAGATTTCTCATAAAGCGATTTACCGATAATCTTTTGATCAAACAAAGCCTTAATCAATATCGATGGTCGCGATATCCAATCCGGCAGGGTCAAGACTGTTGCGAAATTCATTAGTTTGGATTTAAGCCTTGGGTCACTCGGAGCTGATTGATGATCCAAATATCTCTTGATTGATTTGCCAAGCGAATAATTATCCGATTGGATTTTAATTATTTCATTTAGCATTATTTCCGGTGGAATATGTTTCGGAGAACCGATAATTTTTCGTAGAGGAAGAGAATCGGCGGAGGTTAAAAAATCAAGATCGATTAACAACATTTTAAGTCTATTTTTAGTAGTATCAACCTGAAAATTTTCCAGCTTTAAATCACAATGGACCAAATTGAGCAGATGTAAATAATCGACTATTTGGCAGATTTGGATTAGTGAGTCGGGAAAATATTGCCAGAATATGTCACCGGTCAGCGGCGTCCATTTATTCTGATCCAGATACGGGTATTCAATAAATAGCTGTTTTTTTTCAATATGTTTTGATCTGGCCAATAATATTTTCGAGCTTCTGATTTGGGATTGGCAGGTATATGATTTTCTTATAATCGACTTGATAGTCCCCGGATCAAGGCTGGCTTTCTCAGAGGAAATTTTGACAAAACAGGTCTGATTTGTTTCCAGATTGGTTGCCAGCCATGATTGACATAACTCATTTTCCGAAAGAAGTCTCTTAAAGCTGTAATATTTTGACAGCGGTTTTTCAATCATAAACAACGGCCGACTTTAAATTAATCTTAATCAAAATATAACGAAAAGCTGGTAAGCCCGCAATCGCCCAAACTTAATAAAACAGCAAATTTGACGGTCGGCTGACAGATTCTGTCAGTCAAACAGCTTTTTTCCGGCCTCTGTTGTATTTCTGGGTAAGCATCCTTTTTTAAAATGACAATTTTATTTTAAAAGGAAATGAAAAAATCAAATTATCGAACCGATGTGACAGACCGAATAGTAAAAAGCCCCGTACCCTAACCTGTATAAAAAGCAGGATAAAAGAAAAAATCCGGCCCCCTGCCGGTGTTAGAAAAATGTCAGAAAATCTTTGGCGTTATAGTGGATATAGTCTTCTATTATTGCCTTAATTTGATCTTATTTCTCACACACTAAACTTCGATTCATTGACCATTCTGACACCATAATTTTGCCAAATTGGCTAACTCTTATTCCTCACTGCCAGTATTCTCTTGGGCCTTGAGGCGGGGGCGAAACCCCTTGCAAAATCAGGCTTTTGGACGATATTAAAGATAAATATAAGTCGGAAAATAGATGTTTTTAAATGAATATGGAGGATTGTTTGACCAAATTCAAGATATCGCAGATTCCATTATTGGCTCTGATGTTAATTGTTTTTATTGTGCCTGTCAATTCCGAGGTACCCAGTACAATGAACTACCAGGGGCGCCTAACCGACAGCACCGGCAATCCGGTGGCCGACGCGCCCCACAACATCATTTTTAAAATCTATGACAATAGTGACTCCGTTCTCTGGGATGAATCACATATTATAACCACGGCCAACGGGCTGTTTACGGTGCAACTTGGTTCCAATGGGTCACCGCTGACGGCGGATATTTTCAGCCATACCGAGTGCTGGCTGGGAATCACGGTTGATACTGACCCGGAAATAACGCCGCGGACAAGATTTGACACGGTACCGTACGCTTTCAGAGCCGGAAATGTTCAATCGGCCGATATAATCAATGAACCGGGTGTTGCCGCTTTCAGCGGCGCGTATTATGTGTATCTGAACGACTCGGCCTATACAATTCTCGGCAGCCTGACAATCGCCTGTCCCGCCAAAGGATATGTCATGGCCGTTGCTCATGGCCGGATCGCCACCCTGCCACAGCATACGGAAGGAATCAATTCGTACGCCATTGTCGGAATATCCGATAATCCAACATCTCTGCCCGGAAATCAGGATCTTGATTTTCATATCGACGGCGCAACTCCCTCCGGGATATATTCCATACCCTTTGGTATGACATCCATGTTCGAGGTGCCGGCAGCAGGTTCATACACATATTATTATCTTGCTTATGAATACTCCGGCTCCATTTCTGTTGCCGATATGCAACTCAATCTTGTCTACTTCCCAACCGCCTATGGCACGGTAGATCCTGTACCGCCACCGGTAAAAATAACCAAAGATAAAAATCCCATTCTGCTTGATGGTCAATAACAAAGATA
>CAZJLX010000497.1:0-2356 GCA_964546545.1 uncultured Ignavibacteriaceae bacterium
GAACTTATTGGTAAATTTATTGACGGAGTGGAGAAAGCATAGCCTATGTTTGCTCAGCAGGTAGCCAAGAAATATTCGACCGCCCTTTTTGAACTGGCCACCGAACAGAATAAAATTGATTCTATCTGGGATCAGTTTAATTCACTAGGTGAACTTGTCCGCAAGGATCGGACTTTCCTTAATTTTATGGCGGCGCCGCAGATTTCGGATGCAAAAAAAGAAACTTTGATAAAGAACACTTTTTCCGAAAGACTGGAAAAATCGCTCTATAATTTTCTGACTTTTTTGGCGCGCAAACGGAGAATTAAATATCTGCCCGATATTGTCGAATATTTCGACGAATTGGTTCGGGAATATAAAAGTATTGCCAGGGCTACCTGTATCACGGCGATCCCCATAAGCGATGAAGAACGTCAGCGCGTGATCGATAAACTGCAGGCAAAAACGTCGTTGAAAATCGAACTGGTGGAAAAAATCGATAAGTCGATTATCGGTGGCATGATTGTTTTGGTACGTAATCAAATTATTGACGGATCCATTCGGCAGGATTTGATAGAGTTGAAAAACCGTTTGATGAAAGTCAAGGTTCATTAAAGCCGGGCAAGCCGGGAAGAGAGCAAAATAAGATAAAGGTTTGATATAGATAAGAAACCTGCGGATGCGGACCTAAACCGCAACGCAATAATGTTGCAGAAACAGGTTTGAATTGAGGTTATAGATATGGGATTGAATCCGGAAGAAGTATCATCCATAATTAAAAAAGAAGTTGAGGGTTACGAAACCAAGCTGGAGATGGAATCGGTCGGCACCGTCCTGCAGGTCGGTGATGGTATTGCTCGTATCTGGGGTCTGGATGACGTCATGATGTCCGAGTTGATCGAATTTCCGGGTGAAGTTATGGGCATGGTTCTAAACCTCGAGGAAGACTCCGTGGGTGCCGCTATTTTTGGTGATGTAACTACAGTTAAAGAGGGTGATTCGGTTCGCCGAACCGGCAAAGTTGCTTCGGTGCCGGTTGGTGATGCCCTAATCGGCCGCGTCGTTAACCCGTTGGGTATACCGTTGGACGGTAAAGGCCCGATTGTGACCGATAAAATTCGCGTTCTTGAAGGACGGGCGCCCGGTGTGACGGAACGTCAGCCGGTGAAGGAGCCGGTCCAGACAGGTCTTAAGGCGATTGACTCGATGATTCCAATTGGCCGTGGCCAGCGCGAACTGATTATTGGTGACCGTGGAACCGGTAAAACAGCTATCGCCATTGACACAATAATCAATCAAAAAAATACCGATTTATATTGTATTTATGTGGCGATCGGGCAGAAAGCTTCCACTGTTGCCAAAGTGGTGAAGATTCTTGAAGATGCCGGCGCGATGGAATATACGACCGTCGTTGCGGCCAATGCTTCCGACCCGGCCCCGATGCAGTTTATTGCACCGTACGCCGGGGTAACGATGGGTGAAGAATTTTTATACAATGGCAAACATGTTGTCTGTATTTATGATGACTTGTCAAAACATGCGACGGCTTATCGCCAGATGTCATTGCTTCTGAGACGTCCCCCGGGACGCGAAGCGTACCCCGGTGACGTTTTTTATCTGCACTCCCGCCTTCTGGAAAGAGCCTGTAAACTTCGCGATGATCTGGGCGCCGGTTCGCTGACCGCTTTGCCGGTTATCGAGACCCAGGCCGGTGACGTGTCGGCTTATATTCCGACTAACGTAATTTCGATTACCGACGGCCAGATCTTCCTCGAAACTGATCTCTTTTTCTCGGGTGTTCGTCCGGCGATTAACGTCGGGATTTCGGTTTCTCGTGTCGGTGGTAATGCGCAGACCAAGGCTATGAAAAAAGTCGGTGGTTCGCTGCGACTCGATCTGGCGCAGTACCGTGAATTGGCCGCCTTTGCTCAGTTTGGTTCCGATCTCGATACCGCGACTCAGAAACAGCTTACGCGCGGTGAAAAGATGGTTGAGATTCTTAAGCAGGGGCAGTATGAACCGATGAGTCTGCCGCATCAGGTAATGATTATCTGGGCCGGAACTGGCGGTTATCTCGATGATGTTCCCACTGAAAAATTACAGGAATTTGAAAAAGGATTCTTAAAATTCTGCGGTGAGAAATTCCCGGATATTGAAGTAACAATTACTAAGGAAAAAGCGATTAGTGACGCGGTTTTAGAGAAATTAAAGGCCGCCATTGAACAATTTAAGGCGCAATTTAAAGCGTAAAGAATAGATTATGCCTACACTACGCCAAGTTCAAAAAAGAATCGGGTCGGTTATCTCCACCCGCCAGATTACTAAGGCGATGGAGATGGTAGCCGCGGCCAAATTACGCCGGGCACAAATGAGAATT
>CAZJLX010000498.1:0-2337 GCA_964546545.1 uncultured Ignavibacteriaceae bacterium
CTGCCAGAGTACACCCCTCATTTATTTTGACTGTCAACCCATGACATTCAAAACCGGATAAAATCTTGCAATTTTTTTTGATATACCAATCTCATGGACAGCATTAATGACAGCGTCGATATTTTTATAGGCAAAGGAGGCTTCCTCTGCCAAACCGGGCATATAGCCGGTTTTGACCAGGATACCGTTTTCCTTCATTCTCTGTCTGACGGCATCACCCCGGATAGTCTTTTTGGCTTTCATTCGTGACATTGTCCGCCCGGCGCCATGAAGCGAGGAACCAAAAGTTTCATCATTGGCATATGTTGTCCCACTCAGGAGCGCCGAACCTGTCTCCATTGAGCCGCCGACAATTACCGGCTGGCCGACCGGGCGATATTTTTCGGGGATTTCGGCGGAATTTGGTCCAAAGGCTCTGGTAGCGCCTTTACGATGAACCAGAAGTCTTTCCAAATGACCATCAATAGTGTACTTTTCGAATTTGGCAATATTATGTGCCACATCGTAAATTGTCCTGATTCCCAGATCATCATCCGTCTTTCCAAAGATTTCGCGAAAAACCCGCCGAACGCCAAAGGTGATCAGTTGTCGATTGACAAAGGCTGAATTGGCGGCGCAAGCCATTGCGCTGAAATATCTCCTGCCCTCTTCAGAATTTATCGGCGCCGACATCAATTCCCGGTCACGCATCTGCAAATCATATTTTCCCGCGCACTTTTTAAATATCTGCAGATAATCGGTTGCAATCTGGTGGCCAAAACCGCGCGAACCGCAATGTATGGCAATCAGCACCTGATAATCGCGATCGATTCCATAAATTTCGGCGACTGGGCGGTTAAATATATTTTCGGGGGCGGCTATTTCTATTTCAAGATAATGATTCCCGGAGCCGAGCGTCCCCATCTGGTTGATACCTCGCGAGATCGCCTTTTGGGAGACTGTTTTTGAATCGGCTCTTTCGAGACAACCGTGGTTTTCGATATATTCAATATCATTATCATCGGCGAAACCGTTATTTCGGCACCATTTCGCGCCAATCTCCATGATTTGATTAAAATCGTTCCTCCTGAGATTGACAAAACCTTTTGAGCCTACTCCCGAGGGTATGGTCATAAAAAGATGGTTTAAAAGCGGTTCCATTTTGTTTTTCAGTTCATTCAGAGTCAGGTTGGTTCGAAGAAGACGCATTCCACAATTGATATCAAAGCCAATCCCGCCTGGCGATATAATACCATCACTCTCCGAAAAGGCAGCCACACCACCGATAGGAAAGCCATAACCCATATGACCATCCGGCATACAAAAGGCTTTCTTGCGAATACCAGGCAGGCAGGCGACATTGGTAATTTGATCAATGACCTTGTCATCGATACCGTCGATTAGTTCTTTGGATGATAAAATACGGGCCGGGACATTCATCCCCTCTTTAAAATCGACCGGGATTTCCCAGATATTGTCGCTGATTTTTATGAACTTTTCTCTCGTCATAAATCAAAGACCATCTCGGAAAACCACCCGGTTTCCCGTTTTTCAATTTTAAACTTATAATAAGTCAGCGCTTTAACATCGGCTTTTAATATATGTCGCTCGGGATCGATGGTATCGCCGTATAATTCGGCGGTTAATTTATAAATATTATTTATTTCTATTTCCAGTGAGATATCATTTATCAAAAAATAATCGGTATCCTTATGATAGATGATATCAGACAGCCAATGATATAACAGGTCTTCAAGGTTCTCTTCCTCAATTATAATTTTTATCGATTTTATTTTATTAATGTTATCGCGTTCGGATACGATCGCCATCAAACCATAGGCAGCTTCAATAAATATTTGCTCGGCAGATTCGCCCGTGACAGTAAGGCCGACATCGGCAGTGGAAAAATCATCTGTTATCTGATATGCCATATTAAATAATAAAAAAAACGCCGCTTTTAAACAAGCGGCGTTTAAAAAATGTCTTAGATCAATGAATAATCTATTCAGCTTTTTCTATGCAATCAACCGGGCAGACCTCGACGCAATGGGGACCTTCATCCTGATCCTCACATTCGTTACAGGTTGTCGGATCGATTGTAAAAATGTCGCCTTCTTCTATCGAAGAGGTCGGGCATTCCGGAGTGCAGAGTCCGCAGGCGGTGCACTCATCTGTGATTCTCATGGCCATGTTTACTAACCTCCAAATAATATACGTCAGCAATTTTAGAAACGTGGGGAATATAGATATTTCCAGCCCGATGTAAAGTAAAAAAATGGGTATTAAAATTATTTTCGAAGAAATAAAAAAAGGCGGCTTCCGGATTCGAACCGGAGAATAGAGGTTTTGCAGACCTCT
>CAZJLX010000499.1:0-2335 GCA_964546545.1 uncultured Ignavibacteriaceae bacterium
GCTATCGAAGACCTTTCCGCAGAACCGGGAACGAGTGACGGTGTCGTTTTTCTTAGCAGGACCGCGCCAGGTGACGACGGTGACAATGGTCTGGTCAGCGCTTATCTGATCCGATACTCGCAGCAGGTTCTGAGCGGGTCAAACTGGGATGATGCCGATCTGGTCGATGAGTTTGTTATTCCATTACCTCCCGGACAGCAACAGAGTGTAATGCTTTCGGGACTTAATCCCGAGGAGTTATATTATTTCGGTGTCAAGGCATACGACGATTATTTAAATGAATCCGGATTATCGAATATAGCGGTGTGTACATCCGGTGTCGATTTATCCGTAGATGTCGATGATGGACTGGTCGCGGCGGCCGGCCCGACGACCAATTCGGTTTTGCACTCCTCACAGCCGGTTTTATTGGTTAGTAATATCGGAAACAGCGACGAGAATCTCTATTATTTCGAAGTTGCCGTCGATTCATACTTCATAAGTATCGCAGCCATTTCGCCCCCCATTTCCCAGTCGGGGGGCGAGGGCGACATTACCTCATGGCAGATCGACGAAAAACTTGCGGGAGGTGTGACATATTATTGGCGGGCGAAAGCGAATAACACCAGCTATTGCGCGACGCAATCTTTTTCGCTCCAGCCAACCGCCCATGCTTATCCTAATCCGCTGCAACTCTCGGCAGGAGTCTTGGCCACATTTGCCGAAATACCGGCAGGCTCCAACCTGATTCTTACTTCGCTTTCCGGCTCAACGGTCAGGTACTGGTCGGATATCGGTTCGGCGCCGCTGACCTGGGATGGCACCAATGAAACCGGCAATCGGGTTGCCTCCGGGACCTACCTCTGGTTTGTCGAAAACTCCGATTTAAGCGGCAAGATTGTGGTGATTCGTTAGTCTCTGTATAGGGTGGATTTTTCCCAAATACTAAAAATATTTTACATCTCCTGTCGGTGAATTGGCGAGATTTTTTATCCAAAAAGTTATCGCATTCCTGTCTTTACTTTTTTGTATAAACTGATATAATTATAAGCTGGAAGAGCTTAAACATAAACAGACAGGTGAAAAATGCAGGGACAAAATCTGGTCGAAAAAATTGTCCAGAATTATTCCGTTGGATTGGAAAAGAATGCCAGTGTTCGCTGCGGGGATTTTGTGACTATCCGGCCAGCGCATGTTATGACGCATGATAACAGCGGCGCGGTGATAGATAAATTCAAAAAAATCGGCGCCGACAAAATATTCAATCCGCGCCAGGTTGTTTTTGCGCTGGATCATGATATCCAGAATAAAAGCGCGGAGAACTTAAGCAAATATAAAAAAATCGAATCTTTCGCCCGTGAGAAGGGTATCGATTTTTATCCGGCCGGGCGAGGTATCGGGCATCAAGTGATGTGCGAAGAAGGGTACGCTTTTCCCGGCTCGATGGCGGTCGCCTCCGACAGTCATTCGAATATGTACGGCGGGCTGGGGTGTCTCGGGACGCCGGTGGTGCGTACCGATGCCGCCGCGATCTGGGCGACCGGGCAAACCTGGTGGCAGGTTCTTCCGGTGGCCAAAGTGATTCTGACCGGTCAGCTTCAGCCGGGGGTCAGCGGCAAGGATCTGATTCTGGCTTTGTGCGGTTACTTTAACAAAGATGAAGTGCTGAATTTCGCCATTGAGTTTAGCGGCGAGGGCGTCGCCTCACTTTCGATTGAACAGCGCCTGACCATCGCCAATATGACGACCGAGTGGGGTGCGCTGGTGGGGCTGTTTCCGATTGACGCAACGACGATCGAGTGGGTGACGGTTCGCGCCGAACAGATTATCAATCGAGGCCCGGCCGGGGTACCTTCCGATCGTGACGGCGGGCAGTTTCATCCGCGTCTGAATCCCGACAGTATCCGGGCGCTGAAAAATAGTAGTCTTAAGGCGGACGACGATGCCTTTTATGCCCGTGAACTGACTATGGATTTATCGAGCATCCAGCCTTACGTTTCCGGGCCGAATAATGTTAAAACGATGGCTTTGGCGGTCGAGATGGAAAAGCGAGATATTAAAATTCATAAGGCTTATCTGGTCTCATGTGTTAACAGCCGTGTCGATGATATCGCCGAAGCGGCCGCGGTTGTCAAAGGAAAGAAAGTTGCCGAGGGAGTCGAGTTTTACATTTCGGCGGCCTCGGATGAAGTCCAGGCGGCAAGTGAAAAATCGGGCGACTGGCAGACTTTAATCGAGGCTGGAGCGATTGAACTTCCCGCGGGATGCGGCCCCTGTATCGGTCTCGGAAAAGGGACCTTAAAGGATGGCGAGGTCGGGATTTCGGCGACCAACCGCAATTTTAAGGGGCGGATGG
>CAZJLX010000500.1:0-2327 GCA_964546545.1 uncultured Ignavibacteriaceae bacterium
CAGCGTTTGATCCGGTTACGCTCCACCGCCCCGCCCGCCTTTTTCGAAAGCAGATAGGCTACCTTATAATTATCGACACTATTATCTATATTTGTCGACCGATACATCACCAGTATCGGAGCCGAATATTTTTTTCCGGAAGTAAGCAAAGATTGAATCATCTTTTTGCTTTTCAGGCTGTGCGGCAAATTATTTTCTCTTTTTGACCGAAACGGTCAGTCTTTTTCTGCCCTTTGCGCGCCGACGCGCCAGCACCTGTTTTCCACTACGAGTGGAGGACCGTTTTCGGAAACCATGATCGTTGAGTCGTTTGCGATTCGATGGCTGATATGTCCGTTTCATTTTCGTCTTACCTCAATTTCAATTTAAACAATTAATATAAACAAAATCGGAGGCGCGTCAAGCGAAAACGGGCAGCGGCCCCTTTTTTACCTTCGCCGGCAGTTAGCCGGTTTTTGCGCTTCGCATCTGCCATAATTGACATTTAGGAGCAAAAACAGGCAGAATGCCTATCTTCACTTTAGATTTACCAAAAATGGCTGTATAAGCAGCCCGAAGGCATAAACGGCCTCTCTGGCCGTCAAGATTTATCGCTATCAGCCGAAAATCTGAATAGAATCCTTATATATTCGGAGGAATTATGAATAATCGTTATTTAGCTATAATTATTATCTTTTCGCTTTTTATAATATCCGCCTGCTCCCAAAATATAGAACAGCCGGTTGAATTGAAACGCTTCCAGCTCGATCATGTCGAAGAAATTCTCTCCAAATCTGGCATTGTGCTCGATAAAAATATCTCTTTTGACGGCAATGGCGCGATCAGAATCGATGCCGACCAGGCCACCACCATCAGGCTTTTTGAACTTAACGACATCGATATCGATAATTCCCGGCTGATTTATCGCGCCCGGATGCGCTCGCAGGATCTTGAGGGACAGGCTTATCTCGAGATGTATTGTTGCTTTGATGAGTTAGGCGAATATTTCTCGCGCGATCTCGGCACCCCGATTATGGGCACCTGCAACTGGGTCACCGAGGAGACGCTCTTTAATCTAAAAAAAGGCGAGAACCCAGACCGGGTCAAACTGAATCTGGTCATAGACGGCCGCGGCACCGTCTGGATTGATGATATTAGGCTCGTGAAGGGGATTTAAAATATGATTTTACTCTTGCGAAAAAAGAAGCAAACATCAGGATTAATGAGTAAACGCAAATTTTATATTACCGCCATATTATATTGGTTCTACGTACTGGTATGGCTGGTTTCGATCTATTATATTTTTATTTATTGTAATATCAAAACAATTTATAAGATATTAATTGAGCTTTTATTCATTCTTGTTACTCCAGATTTGCCGACATTCGTTCAATCATACAAATCATATAGAAAGAATACATTCGATCCGAAAAATACCGATTTTGAACGGATTAGACATATTAATGACTCCAAACGCTACGACGGATTTATGATAAGTGGTTTTGAAGAATCTCTTTTTAACATTAAAGAGATCATTTCCGGCGAAGATCAGAATTTTATAATCGAATTATATGATAAAGAAAAAATAATCGTAATAAAAAGACCATTTGGTGAATTTTACCACAGATGTAGCGATGAAGAATGGCTGGAAATAACACAATATTTGGGTAATCATAAAAAAGCCATAAAATAAAGATGGAAAAGTAATCGTGGTTGGCGTATGTCCTCATACGCCAACACCAACTCCGTGATCGGCAAATCCTCAGATTTGCCGCGGCAGGTTTGAGAACCTGCCGATCACATAATAGATTCTCAGTTATAGAACCGAAGGAACACTTCATCCCTGATCAATATACTTCCAATATTAAATAAGGTCAATCCTACAAATAAAATAATTAGATTTCGATAATCCGAAAGATATCCAATGTTGTCCGATATTGGCCGGGTGGCGCACCCCTTGTCGTAGATCCCGAATTGTCCTGAGCAAAGGGAATGAAATGCAACATGTAACCCACCTGTAGGGTGGGGAAATAAAGATATGGCTCAGAGGCCGGATAAGCTCAACCACCCTTCAAGTGGGCTACAATAGCGCTTCGCGCACGTCAGGAGCCGCGGCTTGCTGACCTACAATTTTACTATTCGCAAACCGGTTCGGGGCCGCTGCGGTACAGGTAGGTTATCAAATATGTGACATCAAAAATATTTATCAGTGAGTCATTGTTGACATCGGCCAGTTCCAAATCGTACGGCGGTGTACCATCTTTATAAAGATAAGTAATCAGGTGTGTGATATCGAAAATATTCACCAATTCGTCATTGTTGCAGTCACCGCAGACCGGATCGACCGG
>CAZJLX010000501.1:0-2326 GCA_964546545.1 uncultured Ignavibacteriaceae bacterium
GACACAGATATTCCTTCAGAATGATATTCACGAAGTTGAAATCGCTTTTATGGAGGTCCCCTGCTGCTTTGGTCTGGTGCAGATTGTCAAATCGGCGGTTGAGGCTTCCGGCAAAGATCTGCCGCTGATTCTTACAAAAGTCGGAATAAAAGGCGGCCTTGAAGAAACGCAGAAAGTTAATATTAATATGAGAGGTGCTAGATGAGTGAACTGATAGACAATTCACAAAAGCGAAAAAAGCTGTTAAAACATATGATTCTTCAGCTTCACGAAGGTGAAGCTCCTGAAGCGATTAAAAAACAGCTTATCAAACTGCTGGGACAGGTACCATACGGCGAAGTAGTCGAAGTCGAACAGGAATTGATATCCGAAGGTTTGCCTGAGGCCGAAGTGCTCAAATTATGTGATATCCACACTGCCGCCTTAAAAGGTCAGATTGACAGGTCGGGCGAAAAAGAACCGCCGGCAGGGCATCCGGTACATACTTTCAAGCAGGAAAATATTGCTCTTGGTTGGGAAATTAGTTCTTTGATGTCACTGTACGAACAGGTCGCGGCTCTCAATGAAAACGATTCGGCCGATGAATTGGTCGGCAAAATCAGAGTTCATATTAATGCCCTGATGGATGTTGAAAAACATTACATGCGCAAGGAGAATCTTCTTTTTCCATTTCTTGAAAAGCACGAAATCACCGGTCCGCCGAAAGTGATGTGGGGCAAACATGATGAAACCAGAGAATTATTAAAAGCGGCGGTTGAGGCGCTTCAGAATGCGGCGAAAATAAATACGGACGAGGCGGTCGCGTTGATTGAGCTCGTTTTAAAACCAGCGGCCGAGTCGGTCGAGGAAATGATTTACAAAGAGGAGAATATTCTTCTGCCGATGTGCCTGGATACACTCAGCGATGAGGAATGGAATAAGATTTATACGCAGAGTCTGGAAATCGGTTTTTGTCTGTATGATCCTGAAGTCGAATGGAGGCCGGAGGGTCTGACGATTGAGAAACAGGTCGCCAATAAATCGGATCGTATTCAGCTTCCCAGCGGTAGTTTTAAAGTGAACGAATTGACGTCTATGTTGAACACGATTCCGTTTGATTTGACATTTGTCGATGCCGATGATACGGTGCGCTATTTTACTCAGGGTCGGGAACGGATATTTTCACGTAACCGGGCCATTTTGGGTCGCCAGGTGCAGCTCTGTCATCCACCTTCGTCGGTGCATATCGTTCAGCAGATACTTAATGATTTTCATGCGGGGAATAAAAGTCATGCCTCCTTCTGGATAAATATGAAGGGACGTTTTATCTCGATCGAGTATTTTGCGATGCGTGATAAAAACGGCGAATATCTCGGGACACTGGAAGTCAGTCAGGATTTAACCGAGAAACGAAAACTTGAAGGTGATCAGAGGTTACTAAATTATGTCAGTTAATACAAAAATCGATATTACTCCGGATACCAAAGTCGGTCGAATGCTGGAGCATTTTCCCGAACTGGAGGAAAAGCTTATCTCTTTATCGCCATCGTTTAAAAAGCTGCGAAATCCGGTTTTACGCCGAACGATCGGCAAAGTTGCGACGCTCAGGCAGGTCGCCAAAGTCGGCGATATCAGCCTGGCGATGCTGATAAACGAACTCAGAAAGGCGGCGGGGATGAGTGAACAAAAGATATCTGAAGATAAGCCGGGAGATTCACAAAATATCCCGGCTTGGGTTGATGACAGGTTCATTGTCGATGAGTTCGATGCTCGCCCGGTGATAAATGCGGGAGAACATCCGATGAAAGAGGTCTTTCGGCGGATCGGCCAGCTTAAGGATAATCATATCTTAAAGCTGATTACAGCATTTGAACCGACGCCGCTGATTGATATGGCAAAGGGGCGGGGTTGTCTGGTCTGGTCGCAAAAGGAGAAGGATGAAATAGTTAATACCTATTTTAGACAAAAGTAAATCTATTATTCGGGGAGAATATAAAATGAACGAAACAAAGAATAATCCTGACCGCGGTACATTGGCGTCCGCGAAAATTCATAAGTTGGATCAGGTACTGGACTATGTCGAGGGATCGGTAGTCAGCCGAACCATCGCGAAAGGCAAGGCCGGAACGGTAACGCTATTTGCTTTTGATAAGGGTCAGGAATTAAGCGAGCACTCGGCGCCGTTTGATGCGATGGTGCAGGTGCTCGACGGTGAGGTCGATCTGACTATCGGCGATCAAGTGATTTGTCCCAAAGCGGGTGAGACGGTTATCATGCCGGCTGATATTCCTCATGCCGTTTTCGCCAGAGAGCGTTTTAAAATGCTCCTGACCATGATCCGCGAATA
>CAZJLX010000502.1:0-2325 GCA_964546545.1 uncultured Ignavibacteriaceae bacterium
AGTCGATGAAGGTGTTAATCTGAATTTTAACGTCTCTGCTTCTGATGCCGATGGCACTATTCCGTCTCTGACAACCTCAACTTTGCCGACCGGTGCAAACTTCACCGATAATCTGGACGGTACCGGAATATTTAACTGGGCGCCCGATTTTACGCAGAGCGGATCTTATCCGATTACTTTTTATGCGACCGATGACAGTTTGGCGGCAGATTCGGAAATAGTCACGATCACCGTCAATAATATAAATCAGATCCCTGTGCTGACTTCTATCGGAGCGCAGTCGATTGATGAGGGAGCAAATCTTAATTTTAACGTTATAGCTTCCGATATTGACGGGACAATCCCTGTTCTGACAACGACCACCTTGCCGACCGGTGCATCGTTTTTGGATAATGGCGATGGAACCGGCACTTTTGATTGGACACCTGATTTTACGCAGAGTGGTTCTTATCCGGTTACATTTTACGCGACCGATGATTCGGCGGCGGTTGATTCGGAAATTGTTACGATAGCGGTTAATAATATAAATCAGCTTCCGGTGTTGGTTTCTATCGGATCACAATCTGTCGACGAGGGCGTCAATCTTAATTTTAACGTCTCGGCTGCTGACGCTGATGGTACAACGCCGATCATGACGACATCGCCTTTGCCGACCGGCGCATCGTTTATCGATCATGGTGATGGAACAGGTACATTCGATTGGACACCCGGTTTCATGCAAAGCGGATCATATCCGGTAACATTTTATGCGACCGATGACAGTTTGGCCGCGGATTCCGAGATCGTAACGATTATGGTCAATCAGATTAATCTTGATCCGATCTTAGCAGCGATTGGCGGACAGACAATTGATGAGGGAATAAATTTAAACTTTGCTGTCTCGGCGAGCGATGCCGACGGGACAACACCAGTATTAACAACCTCGACATTGCCGTCGGGTGCGAATTTCACAGATAATTCTGACGGCACCGGGACTTTCGCCTGGACACCTGATTTTACGCAGTCAGGATCATACGATGTGACTTTCTATGCCACTGATGATAGTGCGGCTGTGGATTCTGAAGTAGTAACAATAACGGTTAATCAGGTCAATCTTGATCCGATCTTAGCCGCGATTGGCGGACAGTCGGTTGATGAAGGGGTCAATCTTAATTTTGGCATCTTGGCTTCTGATGCCGATGGCACGCTTCCGGTTTTGACCACCTCGACTTTACCTTCCGGCGTAAACTTCACCGATAACCTTGACGGTACCGGCGTATTTGACTGGACACCCGATTTCTCACAGAGCGGATCTTATCCGGTTACTTTTTATGCGACCGATGACAGTTCCGCAGTCGATTCCGAGACTGTAACAATAATTGTTAATAACATTAATCAGGCCCCGGTATTAGCCTCAATAGGCTCTCAGATTACAGATCAGAATGTTCTTCTTACATTTACGATTAATGCCAGTGATGCCGACGGAACAATACCTGTTTTAACGACCACGACTCTTCCGACAGGCGCCGATTTCACCGATAATCTTGACGGGACAGGGTCCTTTAGCTGGACGCCTGATTTCACACAATCAGGGGTATTCTTTGTAACTTTTTACGCGACCGATGATTCATCGGTTGTTGATTCTGAGGTCGTTGATATAACGGTAACTTATGTGAACCAGCCACCGGTTTTGGTGTCGATTGGTTCTCGGTCCACCGATGAGGGGATAAATCTTAATTTTGGCATAACGGCTACTGACCCGAATGGTCAGATTCCTGTTTTAACCAGCTCTGCCCTACCAACCGGTGCGAGCCTTACGGACAACCTTGACGGTACCGGCGTATTTGACTGGACGCCTGATTTCACACAAAGCGGATCTTATCCGATTACTTTTTATGCAACCGATGACAGCTCGGCGGTGGATTCCGAAATCGTGACGATAACGGTTAATCAGATTAATATGGTTCCGGTCCTGGTCGCGATTGGGGGGCAATCGATTGATGAAGGGATCAATCTTAATTTTGGAATCTCGGCGACAGATGCGGACGGTACAATTCCGGTCTTAACGACGACGACTTTACCGAGCGGCGCCAGTTTCATAGATAATTCTGATGGAACAGGAACCTTTGACTGGACACCCGACTTTACACAAAGCGGATCTTATCCGATTACTTTCTATGCGACCGATGATAGTTCGGCGGTGGATTCCGAAATCGTAACGATAACAGTCAATCAGGTTAATGCCGCACCGGTGTGGAATTCTTTATATAGTACATCCGTTGATGAGGGTTTTAATCTTAATTTTAGCGTCTCGGCAACCGATATCGACGGCACAATTCCGGTTTT
>CAZJLX010000503.1:0-838 GCA_964546545.1 uncultured Ignavibacteriaceae bacterium
TATATCGATGCTTTCGAGTGGGCCTGCGACCCGGACGGCGACCCGAATACGATCGATGATATCCCGGACGTGATCAATCATAGCTGGGGTTTTGAAAATGACGATCTTGATTGTGATGATTACTTTTATCAGGTGATCGATAATGCCGAAGCGCTCGGTATAGTCAATATTTTTGCGGCCGGCAATTCCGGTCCGTCGACACAAAGTATTGTCAATCCGGCCAACCGGGCGCGCGATTCACTCGATTGCTTTGCGGTTGGTGCCATCGATTATCGCGATAGTACACTTTCTTCTTTTTCATCGATTGGCCCCTCGGATTGTGATGGAGTTTCAATCAAACCGAACGTAGTCGCTCCGGGTTATGAAATCTATACTACTCATGGTGACAGCGGTATTACTTCCAATCCTGTAAGTGGAACATCTTTTGCCGCACCGCATGTTTCCGGGGCAGTGGCGATATTAAAACAGTACGCACCGGACGCAACGGTCGATGAAATAAAAGAGGCGCTTCTGACGAGTTGTATGAGCTATCCTGCGTGGGGGACAGTACCCAATAATGAATTCGGCTATGGGATGATATATATTCCGGCGGCGCTTGAGGCTCTGGCGCCGCAGTCGAGTCCGGACCTGTATGTCGGCCGGTTTGACTACGGCCCGGTTATGCCGGGTGATTTGGTTTCGGCACCGGTAGTTATTAAAAACAGGGGCGGTCAGATTAATAATGTCTACGGATTGATAGGCGCAGGTGACGGTTTGATTCAGTACACGACCGATTCGCTCTATTTCGGAAATATCGATGCTCTTGACAGTGCTACAAGTCATATATCGTTCGTTGGTC
>CAZJLX010000503.1:848-2324 GCA_964546545.1 uncultured Ignavibacteriaceae bacterium
TCTATTGGAAGACACATTAACCGCCGGAACAGAAATTGAATTGAACTTTTCGCTACATGGTGAAAATGGATATGATAAAACTGTCTCCCTGACCGTGCAGGTGGGCGAAAAACCGCAGAAAGGCTTTTATACGCATCAAAATGATATTCTTTCGTTTACCGTCTCGAATTTTGGCCAGTACGGTTTCGCTTATAGTACATTCAATCCTCTGGGTTATGACGGTTTCAGATATATCTATAGCGACATGAACAATCTTTTTGAAGCGGCTTTTATGATCGGCAATGACTCGAATCATATTTCTGATGGGGCACGGACAGTCGCCACCGAGCCGGATAATGATTTTGCCATTGCACCGGGTGGAGAAATGAAAATATTCACGCCCGGTTCGATTGCCGATCAGGAAACATATTCGATTTTTAACGACGGCGATGCCGAACATCCGCTAGGTCTGGAGATTACTCAGCAAAGTTTCAGTTGGAACGATACGCCCGATGATAATTTTATTATCCTGCAGTATATAATCAGAAATATAACCGATACGGCTGTCAATAATATATATGCCGGTCTCTTTTTCGACTGGAATCTTCAACCCTCAACCTGGTTAGATGCTTCCGGATATGATACCACATATAATCTGGGGTATATATATCATCCTTATGTCGGTTCACCATATTATACGCAGGCCAGATATCGCGGGCTTTCCGTTTTAAACGACGAGGGAGTAGTGTCCCATAAGATTGATTCTATCAATCAAAGCGTGAATAACTACAGTTTATCGGAGACGAAAAAATATAGGTACTTATCCGATGGAACTTTTGAATCATTCGATAAAACATGGTATAATTTGGCACATGTTATTTCGACCGGACCGTACGACCTTGCTCCGGGTCAGATGGACACGGCCATTTTTGCGATTGTGGCGGCCGACAGTTCACTAAATAATCTGCTCAACAGCGCTGAACAGGCGCGGAGTAAATATCTCAATGGAACCGATATAGCGGCTGAAAATCAAAAGATTCTGCCGGAACAGTTTGAGTTGAAACAAAATTATCCGAATCCGTTTAATCCGTCGACAACCATTTCGTTCGCGCTTAAATCACGCGCTGATGTCAGGCTGTCAATCTATAATATTTTGGGTGAAAAGCTGATCGACTTGGTCGATAAAAATCTGTCGGTCGGCGAATATGAAGTCAGCTGGGACGGTCGCGATAAGCGGGGTGATTATATGTCCAGCGGGATATATCTTTATCGTCTGGCGGTCGACGGACAGAGTCAGGCGAAAAAGATGATTCTGCTGAAATAGGAATTTCCGATATAAGAATACTATTCTTTGCTCAATATATCTTATTGGAGCAGGTTTATCTATATCTTGTCCGATTATTTCTGTTGACAGAATGGCAAAAATTGTTATACTTGGCGGCGAAAGTTTGCGTCCCCATCGTCTAGCCCGGTCTAGGACACTGCCCTTTCACGGCG
>CAZJLX010000504.1:0-2322 GCA_964546545.1 uncultured Ignavibacteriaceae bacterium
GTTTCGACACAGTTGTTTTCAATTCCCTTTATGATTATTTTGGCTTATACCTATTCGCTGCCTTTGGCCTTTTTTGCTTTTTTGATTCGAGGAGCACTGATGAATCTGGGCAATCCGATCGGCTCTAATTTCGCAATGGAGATGGTCGACACGTCTGAACATGCCTTGGTCAATGCTATGTTAATGTTTGGCTGGACCTCATCCTGGATGATATCGACCGCCGTCGGCGGCCATCTGATTGAAAAATATGGATACACATTGCCTTTGATGATTACGGTTGTGCTTTACATCGGCTCATCGATTTTATATTATATTTATTTTAGGGATTCTGAAAAGAAGGTCGGCGGACGGTATATTGTGGAAATGAACTATAAATGATCGAATTTAAACTGAGTAAAGAGGAACTGGCCGGGGAAATATATCGGGCAATTAACGAGATTTATCCCGAGCTAATTTTTTCCAATGAGCTTATTTATAACGCGATAAATGATTCGATAAAAGGGTCATGGTTTAAATTTTCGGCGGTAAAATTTGCCAATGATAATAATCTGGATAGTCAGGAATTTATTGACAGATTATATAAATGTCTGGGGATTGAGTTTGAGAAAAATCTGCATGACAAGTTTTTATTTGAGATGAGCCGGGATAACGATAATATTCTGTTTAAAATGATCGGTCAGGTATAAATGAGTGAAGATAGATTCAAAAAGGAAATTGCCACTTCGACCGCTCGGGCAATAAAAGAATTATTTCCTGATTCTAAAGATATTACACCTGGCATAATTTATGAGAAAATTGAATATCCAAAAAAACCGGAGATGGGCAATTATGCTCTGCCTCTTTTTGAACTGGCCAAATCACTTAAGTCTAATCCGGTTGAAATAAACAAAAAACTGGTTGAGGCTCAGAATGAAATCACCAGGGATAAATATCCGTATCTGACATTTTCAGCCACTGGCGGATTTAATAATATTAAAATTGATACGACTGAACTGGCCAAAGAGACTCTTCTGACGATTCTGGATTTAAAAGAAAAATATGGTTCGTCCGATACGGGCATGAATCGTCCGGTGGTTCTGGATTTTTCCTCGCCCAATATCGCCAAGCCGTTTGGGATCGGGCATTTGCGCTCGACCGCCATCGGTCATTCGCTGTATCGGCTATATAATAAGCTGGGCTACAAATCGATCGGGATAAATCATCTGGGCGACTGGGGGACGCAATTCGGAAAAATGATTGTCGCTTTTCGTCGCTGGGGCAATGAAACGGAATTAAAAGATGAACCGGTTGAAAAGCTGTATCATCTGTATGTTAAAATTCATCAGGAAGAGGAAAATAATCCTGAACTGGCCGATGAGGCGCGGGCCGCTTTTAAGGCGCTCGAAGAGGGTGAACGTGAGGAGACTGAACTTTGGAAGCGGTTTACAGCATTTTCGCTTGAGTCATTTGACAGAACTTATGATCGGCTCGGTATAAAATTCGACTATAATACCGGTGAATCATTTTACAACGATAAAATGGAAGCCGCCATCGAGCGTCTCGAAAAGGCGGGGCTTACCGAAATATCGCAAGGGGCGTTGATCGTAAATCTGGAAGAATATGACCTGCCCCCCTGTATTTTAAAAAAAGCCGACGGAGCGACTTTATATGCCACGCGGGATATTGCCGGTATTTTATATCGTCACGAGACATATAAATTCGATAAAGCATTGTATGTGGTCGGTGCGGCCCAGCGGGATCATTTCCGGCAGGTTTTTAAGGTGATACAGCTTCTCGAAGAGGCCGAATGTATTCCCGAAGATAAACGCTGCGCCGATAAATTAAAACATATTGAATTCGGCTGGATTAAATTCGGCGACGAAATGATGGCCACCCGGCTGGGTAACATTATTCTGCTTGATGATGTCCTTAATCGAGCTGTCGCCTTGGCGCGCAATCGAATTCTGGAGAAAAATCCACATCTTAAGGAACTCGACCGTACTGCGGAGCAGATAGGTGTCGGGGCGGTTCTGTATGCCGATATGTCATCACGACGTCAGAAGGATGTCAATTTTGACTGGGATGAAGTGCTCAATTTCGAGGGTGAAACCGGACCATATCTTCAATATACACATGCGCGGCTCTCTTCGCTGGTTAGAAAACATAAACAGGAAATAGACATATCGGCTCAATTTAAATATCTGGATAAGCCCGAGGAGGCGCATGTTCTTGACCTATTGTATAAATTTCCCGGGACCATTGAGGAGGCGGCGAAATCATTTGAACCTTACTTGATAGTGGCTTATCTTATAACTTTGGCGGCCGCTTTTAATCGGGTATATA
>CAZJLX010000505.1:0-2311 GCA_964546545.1 uncultured Ignavibacteriaceae bacterium
GGGTTAATCTATATGCCGTCAAGGCGTCCCAAAAAAAGATTTTCACAGAATTTTCTGGCCGATAAAAATATCGCACGCGAAATTGTCGACCTGCTGGAGCCGTCCGAGGATGATGTGATTTTCGAGATCGGTTCCGGCCGCGGAACGCTGACCGAAATAATCGCCGAAAGTGGGGCGCGTCTGTTTTCATTTGAGATTGACGTTGATCTGATAGATGTCTTAAATAAAAAGTTTGCGGGAAACGACCGGGTCGAGATTATAAATTCTGATTTTCTTTTGATTGATCCCCGACAGTATCATAAGAAGAGGTTTAAATTGATCGGCAATATTCCTTATGATATTACGTCACCATTGATTGACTGGATAATCAGGCATTATAAGCAGATTAATCGGGTCGTGATAACGATTCAAAAGGAGATGGCCGATCGTATCTGCTCGCGGGAGGGAAGTAAAAACTGGGCGCCGATTGCGATTTTTGCCGCCTGTTATTTTGATATAGTCAAATCGAAAACGATTCCTCCGGCCGCTTTTTATCCGCCGCCGAAAGTGACTTCGGCGACGATGTTATTTGAGCCGAGGCAGGAGTATCAGATTAATAACCCCGGGCTATTTGCTGAACTGGTAAAGCAGTCGTTTGTTCAGCGGCGCAAGCAGTTATTGAATAATCTGGACAATTTCAGGAATCTTAATAAAGAAGAATTTGGAAATATTTTAAAATTGAGAGGGCTTGGTTTAAATATTCGCGCCGAGCAATTAAGTATAAACGATTTTATTTTTATTTCCGATCAGATAGCCTTATTAGAAAATTCTTGATTAGTCCTATTCAAAAAATTAAATTTTGGAAAAAACAGGGATTTATATGCCGCGATTTATAGTTAAAGTCGATTATGTGGCCGCTCTAAGAAATGCGGGTGGCGGGTCCGGGCCGGATCCGTCAAAGGCGGCGGTTCTGGCTGAATTGGCCGGAGCTGACGGAATTTGCTGCCATCTGCGCGAGGATCGAAAATTTATTCGGGATCGAGATATTTATATAATCCGGGAACTGATCAAACCCTGGTTTTATCTGCAAATCGCTCCGACCGACGATTTGATCGAGCGGGCGCTTGAGGTAAAACCGAAGATGGTTACGCTTATGCCGTATTCATCAGACGATAATATAATAAAAGAGGGCGCGAATCTTAAGGACGATTTCGATAAGTATGCCGATGCGGCCGATAGTATAGCAGGCGCCGATATAGAGATCGCCTGTTTTATCGAGCCTGACAATGAAAATGTCAAAAACGTGGCGCGGGCTAAGATCGGTATTGTTGAATTCAATTGTCGGGCTTATACCGAGGCCAGGGCCGAAGAAATTAAAGATGAGCGTGAACGACTGGATCAGGCGGTGCAGTTTGCCTCCAAACTGGGGATGTCGATCGGATGCGGTGGCGGTTTGAATTACGACAATATTAGACCGCTGATTGAAATAGAAGAAATAAATTATTTCAATATCGGGCATGCCGTTATTTCAAAAGCTCAGCTGGTCGGTATGGATCGAGCCGTTCGAGATATGGCCGTTGTTTTTTGTCGATAATTCTGCTTCACTTGGGGAGTATACTCATCTAATTTAGTATAGCTGAAATTTATGGCGCACGACAGCTCATTTAAAAAGTACGAAATCGAAATAGACGAGGAAATCGAGGCCGAACGTCTGGATAAGTACCTTAGTCGGAAAACAGAGTTGTCTCTTACGCGAAGTCGGATTCAGAAACTGATTGCCGAAAATCTTGTGCTGGTCAACGGTCAGCCGGCCGGCCATAATCATAAATTAATCGGGGGAGAAAAGATACAAATTTTTCTACCGTCGACCGAGGAGTCAAAAATTGAGGCGGAGAATATTCCACTGTCGATTATTTATGAAGATGATTATCTGCTTATCGTGGACAAACCGGCCGGGATGGTGACTCATCCGGCGGTCGGAAATCGCTGCGGAACACTGGTCAATGCCCTGAAATATTATAGTGAAAAACTGTCGAGTGTCAGTGATTCGGAACGGCCGGGAATTGTGCATCGGTTGGATAAATACACCAGCGGTCTGATTATGGTTGCCAAAAATAATGAAACACATTTGAAACTTCAGTCGCTGCTTAAGAATCGACAGATAAATAAGATCTATTATGCGCTTGTCTGCGGTCATCTGAAAAAAGAGAGCGATCGGATTTCACTTCCGATTGGAAGATCGATAAAGGATCGTAAAAAGATGACGGTGACCAGAGTCAAATCGCGCGAGGCGATCACGGAATATAAACTTATCGACCGTTTTAAAATGCAT
>CAZJLX010000506.1:0-2302 GCA_964546545.1 uncultured Ignavibacteriaceae bacterium
CGGCGGTGCGGATCTCAGCGGTTCCGATCCGGGCAAAACAGTCTGGGCCTTAAAAACAATCTCCTCCCCTCTTCTGTGGGAGCATACTTTTGGTGAATATGGCAATGAAATCGCCATAGCCGATCTGGATAATGATTTATGCGAAGATGTTATCGCAGTCAGTTCGCTCGATGATCAGGCACGGGCGATCAGCGGTCATACGGGCGGTGAATTATGGAGTTGGATCGGTACGGAGAATCTGTACGCCGTCACGACGGGCGATTTCGACAATGATGGCGATAACGATGTCGCGGTGGCCGGGGCCGATGATATGGTCACGGCGCTGGATGGTTCTGACGGTTCGATAATGTGGCAGTTTACGACGCCAACCGATCAGTTATATCGCAAATGTCTTAAAGCCGCCGATTTGAATCATGACGGAAATGTCGATGTGATCGCCGGTAGCAACGACAATCATGTCTACGCGATTAAAGGTGAAAATGGCAGTGAACTCTGGAGCCGGGATGTCGGCTCTGACGTGAATGATATTAAGCTTGAGTATATGACCGGCGACGGGACTATTGATGTCGTGGTTGCGGTTGGCGGCGGAACCAGCGGCGAGAAAGTGGTTGTTTTAGACGGCAGTGATGGTTCAGTCTTCTGGGAGTTTATTGCCCCCGAATCGGTCGAGCATATTGCAATCGGTGAAGTGAATGACGATGATATAAATGACGTCGCCGCGGCGGTAACGCCTTTTTATGATTCATTGATTTTAATCGACGGTGCGACTCATACCCGGCTCTGGGCGGTGAATATCGATATGGCCTCTAATTCACAGACAATGGCGGCGGGTGACCTGAATTTCGATAAAATTTCCGACTTTGTCGTGGGCGGAAGTTCCACCGATAAATCTGTTCATGCCATTGACGGTTCCGACGGACATGAACTCTGGTCGTTTCTCACCGGCGGCGAAGTCAACACCGTTTTAATTTATGATGTCAACAATGATGGTGAAAATGAGGTGGTGGTCGGCTCGGATGACCAGATGATGTATGTCCTGGCCCAGGCTGACGGCTCCGAAATTTACAGTTATAGTACCGCCGATGACGTTATGCATGTTTTAGTCGGAGATATCAGCGGCAATGGCCTGCCGAATATCGGCTGTATTACGTTCGGCTCCGATGGCGTCGTTTATGCTTTTCGCTCGCTGGCCAGCGGCCCGACATATGTCTGCGGCGATGTTAACGACGACGATGTCGTTAATATTTTTGATATCACCTATCTAATTTCATACCTCTATAAAGACGGCCCGGCGCCGGAAATTATGGATGCGGCGGATGTGAACAATGACGGCGTTGTCAATATATTCGATATTACCTATCTGATTAGCTTTTTATATAAAGAAGGTCCGGAGCCGAGTTGCGAATAACTTTGCAGGACCTATCATCCAGGGCGGCTTTGACAAAGCCGCCTTTTTTTATCGACGATATTTTAATTTGACTTTGTAAATAATATACTTAATATTTATATATCTTTGGCTTCGATAATAATTATGATACGAGTAAAACCGCTAATTAAAATTAGTCACTGGAAAAAACCGACCGCAGAGTGGATGAACGATCCTTATTGCTGGTTGGCCTTGATGAGAGAATGGAACCTGTATGATCGACGTGCAGATCGTTGAGGAACCGATTACGGCTCTTCCGGAGTATGGCCGGATTCCGATATCATTTGAGGTGAATTCCGTATTCAATGTGGAACTTATTGATAGCGGCCTGCAGGGAATCAACCTGACAGAACGGCCCGTTGAGCATTCCTGGATTAAGGATTATGACGCGTACGAGGACCAGGGACCGACGCGATGGGCCGAACGCTGGGATATCTCTAACTGGGTTGTGATCTCTGCTTATTTTGAGGACCGCAGGGTAGGGGGCTGTGTTATCGCTTATGATACTCCGGAGGTTGAAAAGCTGGAGGGCAGAAAAGATATCGCCGCGCTGTGGGATTTAAGGGTCCTACCGCATTATCGGAGAAATGGAATTGGCGGACGCCTGGTCGAGGCGGCGGTAACATGGGCAAGCCGGCACCGGTGTAAAATTTTCAAAATAGAAACACAAAACATCAATGTTCCGGCCTGCCGCCTTTACGCCAGGCATGGTTTTGTACTGGGCGCTGTTAATCGAAATGCGTATCGGGAATTGCCTGATGAGGTGGAACTAATCTGGTCCCGGGAATTGTAAACCGGGGTATGTCAAAAGCATGCCGTGTATTACATTAACTGCACGAGCAATTATTCTCCTGTTCCAATATTCCGTCAGGAAAG
>CAZJLX010000507.1:0-2271 GCA_964546545.1 uncultured Ignavibacteriaceae bacterium
GGGTTGAGTCCAATCCGGATAAAAAGCTGATTAAAGTCTATGTTCTCGCGGTTAACTCGCTCGGGGTGATGGATTGCTGGGAGATGATTTTTAAGGCCAAAAGCTCGGTCGATAAGACCATTGAGTTGATGACATCTCCCAAAGAGTATTTGATAGGAAAAAGCGCCGCCGAACTGGATAAGATAGTCGGCCATATGCTGGCTGACAGAAAAATGCGGAAACGGTATCGGATATTTTTCAACAATGAGTACTATCCGGCGATTATCCCGGTCCGCGATAAAATGGTAGTGCTTCACAAAGCGGTCAAAGGTCTGATAGAGCGTAAAGCTCTGGCTCCCGGCAATGAGAAGATAGTCGCCGCCACCGAACGCCACGCCCCGGAATGGTTCATCAATTCTGATTGAGGGTGACACATTATCCGGAATTTTTCCCGGCGGCGCTTTTAATAAAACTACCTGCTTGCAAACCTGCCTATAATCCTTTAAATTTCAGAAGGAATATTCGTAAACTTTGAAAAGTATTTATAGGAAAAGAAAAATGAAAAACAGATTATCTTTGTTAGCTTTATCAGTTCTGTTGATGTTCATGGTTGCCTGCGCAACAGTTCCGATTACCGGACGTAAACAGCTTAATCTATTGCCGTCATCGACTCTGAACTCAATGGCCTTTCAGCAATATTCCGAAATTCTGGCGAGCAGTCGGTTGTCGGATGATTCGGTCAAGGTGCAAATGATAAATAGAGTCGGACACCGGATCAAGGATGCGGTCAACAGCTATATGATTCAGAATGGTCAGCCCGATGCACTCCTGGGTTACAGATGGGAATTTAATCTGATTGATGATTCCTTGGTGAATGCCTGGTGTATGCCGGGCGGTAAAGTTGCTTTTTATACGGGGATTTTACCTGTCACGCAAAACGAAACCGGAGTAGCGGTGGTAATGGGTCATGAGATCGCGCATGCTATAGCCAATCATGGCAATGAGCGGATGAGCCAGGGACTGCTGGCGACGATGGGTAATATAGCGCTTTCCGAAGCCTTAAAGAACAAACCGAAGGAGACTCAACAGCTCTTTATGGCCGCTTATGGAGTCGGCGCGCAGATCGGAATTCTGCTGCCGTACAGCCGGCTGCATGAATCGGAGGCGGATCATATGGGGTTGATATTTATGGCGATGGCCGGTTATGACCCCAATGAGGCGGTCAAATTCTGGCAAAGAATGGCTAGTCTGAAACAGGGTGCGGCCCCGCCGGAATTTTTAAGCACCCATCCCTCCGATGAGAAGCGGATAAATAATATTAAGGAATTAATACCAGAGGCGTTAATATACTATAAAAAATAAGCAATCAGCGGTGTCTTCATTTAATATGTGATTGTCAAATATTGACATATCTAATATGTTTGATTAAAAACTAATCCGCATGAAAGGAATAATTTATGTTTACTTCAATCAAAGGCTTTACCGCTTACTGGAAAGTTCTGTCCGATGGAACAAGCAAGATATTTGCGGCCTTGACCGATGAATCATTGGGTCAATCGGTGGCTGAAGGACATCGTGATATTGGACGTATTGCATGGCACATTGTCACCACTATCCCGGAAATGGGCAGCCAAACCGGGCTAAAAATTGCGGGACCGGCTGCGAATGCTCCCCTGCCGGCAACGGTAGCGGAGATTAGCGCCAATTATAAGATTGTCGCCAATTCATTGGCCGAACAGATTGAAAAAAACTGGGACGATGCGGTCCTGCAAACCGAAGATAATTTATATGGCGAGAGTTGGAAACGGGGTCTGACCCTGAAGATTCTGGCGGATCATGAGATTCATCATCGCGGCCAATTGACGGTTTTGATGCGGCAAGCCGGATTAAAGGTGCCCGGTATTTTCGGTCCGGCGAAAGAGGAATGGGTCAATTATAATGCGCAACCACCTGAGATTTAGATGGTTGGCTGGGAATTTAAAATAGGTTTAAATTGCTTCGGATAGCTGAATATCGGACAATGTTTTTCTAAGGTATTGTCCGATAATATCTTATTATTCTATGAGGACTCTTTCCATAATTAAATTGTTTTCTCTTGATTAAAAAAATATTAAAAATTATGAATTTTTTTCTTGCAAAATGGTTCAGAATTATATTTTTCAAACGATGATATTTTTTATAAAGATACTCTATTAGCGAGGTTAACGATGATTTGCGCTTTTTGCGGTGAGGAGTTCCACGGTCGCCCGGTTTTTCAGGGCGGACAGAATTACTGCTCCATTGAGTGCGCCA
>CAZJLX010000508.1:0-2266 GCA_964546545.1 uncultured Ignavibacteriaceae bacterium
AGTTTTTTAATTCGGACGCTGCGGCAGGTGGTTTCGCATGGGATCGCCTTTCATAATTCGGATTTAACACCGCGTCAGCGGCGGGCGATTGAGAACGGTTATCGTCTCGGGGAGATCCGACTGATCTTTTCGACAACAACACTGGCGATGGGGGTAAATCTTCCGGCCGAAACGGTTTTACTTGAGACGATGAAGTACAAAGCGGGATCGTTTGGCGGACATGCCTCACTGGTACCTATTTCGGTTGCCGATTTCCAGAATATCAGCGGCCGGGCGGGACGATTTGGGATCGGTTCGGATCACGGGCAGGGTCGGGCGATTTTGCATGCCGGCTCATCTTTTGAATATGATGTTTTATGGTCGGGCTATATCGAAACCGAGGCTGAAGAACAGCTGCATTCGGCGATAAATAATTCGACCCTGCATGATATTGTGCTCGATTTGACTGTTTGCGGTCTGGGGGGCGATGTCGAACAGGTTAAAAATTATCTGAATCGACTTCTTTTCTGTCGGCAGGAAGGCGGGCCGGAAAAGAGCCAACTTGAAAAAATATCGGATGATTTAAAAATGTCCGGTTTGATAAATTTGGATTACCAGGCGACTCCGATCGGTAAAGCGGTGGCCGAATGCGGCCTTTCGGTAAAAAGTTATCGGCAATATATGGAATTGCTTGGGTTGCGATATCCCGACAACATGATTGAATGGCTCTGGCTGGCTTTAAACAGCGATGAGTTTGAATTGTCGCGAAGCGGTCTGATGTCGAGTGAGCTTTATAATCGAGTCTATCAGAAGCTGCTTTATCAGGAATATCCCGAATTTATAAATAACTTTGGTAAGTACATTGATCTTCGGCTAAACTCCGGTTCGCCCGATTTTCGGACGACGGCGATTTTAAAATCGTTGTTTATTCTTAATGAGTGGGCGGGGGGGAAAAAGATCGAACGGCTGGAGCAGAAATATCAATTGCATCACGGGCAAATACTCGGGCTGGCCGAGACGGCGGCGTGGCTTCTCTCGACAATCGGTCGGCTGATTAATGCCCGCGAGGCCGACTCGCTTATCCCGACTCAAATTGAAAATTATGCCTTCAGGATACAGTTTGGTATCGATCCGAAACTTCGGGAAATATATTTTCTGGCCGGGGATATATTGAATCGTCCCGATTATCAAATCCTGGCTGCGAATAATTTGATCTCGCTTAAGGATCTGAAGTCGGCTGATCCGAAGGAATTGTCGACGTTGATCCATCCCCGCGAGAAACTGGAAAAACTCAAAAAAGAAATCGAAAATTTTGATAAGGAGGTTTCCATGCAAAAAGTATCTCAAAACCGAACCGTTAACATTTTTGACGACCGGATGAAGGGTGCGGGTGGTGAGTATGGGACGCATCCGTCGAAACTTGAAATTGACGGCCGCTATGAAAAGGAGCGTTATCTGGTCAAATTCGACGGATTTCCGGTACGGCTGACCGGCAAATCCTTTATGTATTTGACCAAGCTGGTTTTTTCGCGGTTAATGAACAGTGAGGGTTGGATTTACAAAGATGATATTGAAGCCGGTTTTAACCAGGCGCGCTATCTGTATCGTCTTCGGCAGGAGGTAAAAAGCGGCGGTTTTTCCTGGCCGATTTTTGAGAACAATCGACTCGGATATTATCGTCTCGATCTTGAACCGGAAAAGATACGACTCAATCTTGAGAATCTGAAAGAACACCATGACTTTGAACTGCGTCGGATGGTCGATGAACTGGCTCCGCGGTTAACCGGCTAAGGCGGGGAATGGCTTTGGGGCGATTTTGTTTTAAGATAGAAAGACTTAAAATATAGGTCGTTTACTCGGTTTAGTAATCTTATTGCCGGCCGATATGATAAGAGTAGGCGAAATATGATACGGAAATTGAAAAACAAAATCGTCCCCGACCTGTACAGAACGGGGCAGACTTTGCCTGCAATAATAACCGACTCGTTAGCCCTAATCCCCGGTGAGACAATAACCTGGCAGATTTGGAAAGCAGCTGATTTACTGGCTGTCGAAGAATGTCACAAAAATAAAGGCCGGATTTTAATCGCATCGAAGGAGAGATCAAAGGAAACAGATCGGGGGGCAATAAATCAAATCGGTGTGCTGGCCGATATTTTGTCGGACAAAAAGGCGTCGAGCGGTTCGCATGTTGTTGTTATTCAATCAGTAGAGCGCGTTTTAATACAATCGGTTGAAAGCCAGTCAGGATCTTTAACGGCCAGGATAGCATTTATCTAGAGTAAAT
>CAZJLX010000509.1:0-2266 GCA_964546545.1 uncultured Ignavibacteriaceae bacterium
CGAAACAGGTCCAACTGGGCAGTACCGGTGAACCCGGACTATTGGAGTGGGATGTAACGATTATCAATGACGGCGGCTGGCTAACCACCGATAAATTAATCGGATCAACACCGGACGATGTCAAAATATTCATAGCCGATACCGCCTTTCAGATGGAGTCGGGGACATACACATCACTACTAAGATTTTCCGACATCCTTTATTCAACCGATGCCTATGTCACTATTTCACTTTTCATAGAATCCGGTGTCGATGTTGGCGATCAATTCGTGTCGCCGGGAACGAGTTTCAGCGTTCCGATTACTCTATATACCGACAAAGAGCTGTCCGGATTCAATATACCGCTCGTATATCGAACCGAACAGCCCGAACAGGTTGTCCTTGATTCTATCGTGGTTGACTCGGCGCTAGCCGAAGATTATTCCATAACCGGTCTTATCCTTGATGATACTTCTATGATTGTTTATCGGCCAATTCAGGAACCGCCGGTCCCCGATAGTCTCGGCGCAACCGCCGTTGCCAATGCCTATTATACGGCCGCCTCCGATGCCGGCAATGAAGTCATAATCATCGACACCACAACCCTCGACTATGGTCGGGCCTTATACAGCTATAAGTTTTATGATACGCAGGGCGATTCGACAGTACCCGATTTTGACGAGGGAACAATTATTATCGGCAATCCTGCGGCGGTCTCCGGCAAAATTGTTTATTACGACCGGAATCGTCTTGTTCCCGACGTAAATCTTAATTTGAGTTCGGGTATTCATAGTTTTGACACAATCGCCGCCGACGGCTTTTATGAATTTTACAATATTCCTTTTGATAATTATTTAATCTCTCCGACAAAGCCGGATAATGATCCCGGCGTTTCTATCGCCGATGTCATTAAAATTCAGAGGCATATCGTCGAACTTGAACGTTTCGATTCGCCGTACAAATATCGGTCGGCCGATGTTAATCTAACTCAGACAATCAGTGTGGCCGACGTGGTCGATATTCGCCGCTATCTGGCTCAACTGGAGACGCTTGTCTCAGGCAACTGGTCGTTTGTCGACTCATCATTTATTATTGACACATTAAATTGGTATAATGCACCCGATTTTATTTCTCTAAAATATCTCGGTCTCAATAAGATTGGCCTAAGTTTTATCGCTATACGTATGGGTGATGTCAACAATACATGGATTGCGCCGGGAGCATCGGCTCCGGCCAAATTAGCCCCGGAAATAATTCGACCGGCGTTTGTACGACTTATTGATGCCGGTGGGGTGAACGAAATTGAAGTTGATATTGTCATAAGCGGTTCGGGGAATATGGCCGGACTTGAAATGCATTTTGACTACGACCCCAACCTTCTGGTCTTTAATCGGATCGAAAGCGAATATCTGAAAAACGTCCTGATTAACCATACGCCCGGCGAGTGCCATCTGGTATGGAATGACATCAGAAACCAATTCATGTTGGACAATGAAGCTACCGCCGTAAAACTATTTTTTAACGCATCAGAATCCTTTAAAGAAGCTGCGGCCATTAATATAAATAAGGCCGAAGTAGTCGACAATCTGGGCGATATTTATTCTCTGACAGTTGAAAATGTTATGATATCTCCTCGCCAGCCAGATAGCGAAACAGATTCCGAAGAATTATTGCTTCCTGATTCTTATTATCTATCATACAATCGTCCCAATCCGTTTAATCCCTCGACCGAAATTCGTTTCGGTTTGCCGAAGTCTTCTCATGTTCAGATTGATATATTTAATATTCTGGGTCAACGGGTCGCGACACCGATTGATGCCTACCTGACAGCGGGTGAGCATTCGATATTCTGGAATGCCAATTCCTTTTCCAGTGGTGTATATTTCTATCGAATGCGCGCGGATGAATTTAAAGATACCAAAAAAATGCTCTTATTGAAATAGAACAGTATCGAGAGCAATCTATGGGGCCGGTTTACCGGCCCCTTTATTTACGATATAATTCTATTTAAAGTAATTCTTCTAATCGGTCATACATTGGGACCAAATATCATACATCTCATCTTCGCGGGTCTGTGAGTTAATTACCTGGTCGGCTTTACCGTCATTTATTAAATCTGTAAAACATTGTAACAACATCGGGTCAAAAGTGCTGCCAATTTCCTTATGCATAATATCAAGTGCCTTTTGAATCTCGAAAGCCGGACGATAGACTCGGTCCGAGGTTAAAGCATCGAAAACATCGGCGATACATATTATCCTGGCTCCCAGTGGAATGTCATCACCTT
>CAZJLX010000510.1:0-2264 GCA_964546545.1 uncultured Ignavibacteriaceae bacterium
TCTGGAACAGTATTTATTCGGGTGAGGAGTATCCTCACTCTCTTCCTGGCGACTGCCGACACAATAAATATAGGCAATATCTTTGATTGTACGTCCCCGATAGGTTAAAGAACCGTTTGAGCTATCCAAAATCCGTTTGAATTCAGGAAGAGTAATGATCCCATCCTGTCCATAACCAAATTCACCATCAGATGGCTGGTAGGAATCAAAACCGGTAGCTACAATGATCGCACCAACATTCAGCGATATCTTCTCTTTACCTCCAACCTTTATGACCACAGAGAAATCACCGACACTACCACTCTTTTCTATCAGTTCGGCATTGGAAAAAATTGTGATATTTTCGCGCTTTTTTGCATCATTGTGGAGGGAGCTTATAAGATCACTGCCCTTACGATTATTTGGAAACATGTTGCCGAATTTTGCAGTCCAGCCGCCGACTTCGGCCTCTTTTTCGATAATAAAAACGGAAAGCCCCATGTCGGATAAAGATAGTGCAGCGCGCAATCCCGCCACGCCGGCGCCGATAATAAGAGCCTTTGGCGTTGTCTTGATTCTCATGGTTGAAAGAGGTTCCGTCAGGGCGCATTTGGCTATTCCAGCTCTCACGAGACGGATGCCCTTTTCGGTGGCATGATCCTTATCATGCTGATGAGCCCAGGAATCCTGTTCTCTGAGATTAACCTGCACATACTGATATGGATTCAATCCGGCTCGTTCTGCCATGGCTCGAAAGGTGAAAAGGTGTAATTTCGGTGAACATGAAGCAACCACTAAGCCATCAAGTTTATTGATTTTAATGTCCTCTATCATTTCCTCCTGGGCGGCATCTGAACAGGCGAACATTGTCGTCTTGGCAATCACCACTCCGCTATCATTGTTTATCGCTTCCCTGACTTTTTCAACGTCCACGTAGTCAGAAATATTTCCACCGCAGTAACATATATAAACGCCAATTCTTCTATCCGTCATTTTCCTGTCCTCATTCTCTCTATGTATGCAGCTGTCTGAGCCACCGCCGCGCCCGAATGGAGAATACTATCAGGTATATCCCGGGGGGCAGACGCCGCCCCGGCCACGAAAACACCATTTATACTGGTTTTGCCGGGATTGATATCTTCGTCAATTTCCTGAATATAGGCATAGGGATCCAGTGCAAGTTTGCTATTCTTGAACATATGCATGTAATCAATATTCGGTGAGAATCCGGTTGACAGGACAACCAGATCATGTTCCATATGTTTGAGTCCGCCGTCTCCCTCTATATCTTCATACTGTACATCCAGATTGCCATTTTCCTTTTCATTAATCTGAGCTACCTTTCCCTTGACGAAGTATACGCCCATCCCTTTGGCTTGTCTGTAAAACTCCTCGTATCCCTTGCCGAATGTCCGAATATCAATGTAGTAGATGGTAATATCCGCCAGAGGTAAGGACCCCATAATCAGTTGCGCCTGCTTGATTGAATACATGCAGCAGACTTTGGAGCATAAAGGATTATCTATAGTACTGTCCCGTGACCCCGTGCATAGCACATAGGCAATGTTGTCAGGCGCCTTTCCATCTGAAGGACGGATTACATGGTTATAAGGCCGAGTGGGAGCCAGAATACGATCCATTTGCATGGCTGTTATAACATTGGGGTATTTACCATACCCATACGTTGGTTTCAGATGAGCGTCGAAGAGCTTGAATCCAGTCGCTATAATAACGGATTTTATCTCAACTGTTTGTTCTTCATCGCGCAGATTGAAATCAATGGCATGGGCGGGGCAGGCTTTTACACATTGCTGGCATTCAGAGCATATACCGCAGTCAAGGCACCGATTGGCGCCATAGCGAGCCTCATCTTCGGTGAAAGGAATCTCCACTTCCGCCATACTTTTTATGCGCTCCGTGACAGGAAGCTCTCGTTTCTCGGTAGGAAAACGCCTTGATATTGACTGGTGGGGTGTTGCCAGACCGACTACGTGGAGTAACTGATTATGAGGGGAACTATTTCCATTGTTACCGTTATTAGATTGACTTCGGGAAAAGACGGTAGATGCTTCTACGGCGGGGAGTCTGTTATCAAATGTAATACCCTCGAGTGATTCGCCTTTTAAAAATCTATCAATATAATATGCCGCTCGTTTCCCATGGCCAATGGCGCTGACAATCATAGAAGGACCGCTTACAACATCCCCTCCGGCGAATATTGAAGGTGTTAACGTTTCAAGAGTTTCATTGTTAACCTGTATTGTACCGTTTCGATTCAGATCAAG
>CAZJLX010000511.1:0-2261 GCA_964546545.1 uncultured Ignavibacteriaceae bacterium
GCATGAGCAGCATGAGCAGCCCGCCGGCATAGACCGCCGCTTTATCGCGTCTATAAAGGCAAAAAAGAGCAATATGTTTACTCCGAAGAGGAACGCGATCGAGTTTTGATGCAGTTTGGCGAGAAGACCTCGCTTCAGAGATATAAAGGTCTTGGTGAGATGAACCCGGAGCAGCTCTGGCGGACGACTATGGATCCCGAGACACGGACACTGCTCCTGGTAACGATGGAGGATGCGGCCGAGGCGGATCATCTCTTTTCGGTTCTGATGGGTGACAATGTCGAACCGCGCCGCGATTTTATCCAGCAAAACGCCAAATATGTCCGCAATTTGGATGTTTAGTTAAAATCACTGGATTATTTTTGCAAAGCTGGAGCACGGGTGCTCCAGGCGGCGGGGGACTCTAACATCCGACATTCATTTTTTCCATACCTGCCTATATAGGCGGACGCGAGGCGCAAAAACAGGTTTTTACCGGCTATTTATCATAGTACATCATAAATTCCCACGGATGGGGACGGATGCGGATTTGCTCGACATCCTTGCGTTTCAAATTGATCCACGCTTCAATCAAATCTTCGTTAAAGACATCGCCTGCCAGCAGAAACTTGTAATCCTTGTTAAGGGCATCCAGCGCTTTGGTCAGCGAAGTGGGCAATAGCGGGATTTTCTTTAGCTCCTTTTCCGGCAGATTGGTGACATCCTTATCGATCGGCGGCCCGGGATCGATTTTGTTTTTAATGCCGTCAAGGCCAGCCATAACCATTGCGGCGTAGGCGAAATACGGATTACAGGTCGAATCGGGCGGACGGAACTCCAGGCGGTAGGTATCACCCTTGCGCTGATAACCCGGAATACGGATACAAGCGGTCCGGTTGGCCAGCGAATAAAAACCCCAGACCGGCGCCTCGAAACCGGGTACAAGACGCTTATATGAATTGGTCGAGGGATTTGTAAAAGCAAACAGCGCCGCGGCATGTTTTAACAGGCCGCCGATATAGTACAAGCCTATTTTTGAAAAACAGGCCGGACCTTTCGGATCATAAAAGATCGAACTCTTGTTTTTGGCTATAAACTGATGCACATGCATACCCGAACCCGGTTCATTAAACAGCGGTTTGGGCATAAAAGTAGCCGATTTGCCGCTGCGGAAAGCATGATTTTTCACGAAGTACTTCATCATCATCGACTGATCGGCGACTTTTATCATATCGCCGAAAGCAATTTCAATCTCATGCTGCCCCGCGCCGCCGACCTCGTGATGATGATATTTCAGTTTGATACCAACCGCATCGAGCAATGAGGTCATTTCGGAGCGAAGATTGAAGGTTCTGTCCTTCGGAGGAGCGGTATGATAGCCGCCCTTGTACTGTACCTTGTAGCCGAGATTCTTTTCACCTTCGCGACCGGTATTCCATTCGGCCTCTTCCGAGTCCAGAAAATAGTACCCTTCCTCGGGACCCTGGTTAAATTTGACATCGTCGAAAATATAAAATTCAAATTCCGGTCCGAGGATAACCTCGGCCCCCGGGAGAATTTTTTTCAGATAATCATCGGCATAAGCCAGCACCCGTCGCGGATTGCGGGAGTACGGCTCGAGATCCTTTCCAACCAGCATCAGATCACAGATAAACGACAGGGTCGGTTTTTCAAAAAAGGGATCAATAAAGGCGGTTGTTGGATCCGGGATAACCAGCATATCTCCTTTTTCGATTTTGGTATAACCCGGCATCGAGGAGCCGTCCACACCGATTCCGAAGTCAAACAATTCCTGCGTGAGACTGGAGGCCGGTATCGTAATATGATGCCAGTCACCTATCAAATCGGAAAATTTTACATCGATATATTCAATCTTATTATCGCGCACCTGTTTTTTCAGACTCGCCAGCGAGGCCATACTACTCTCCTTATTATTTCGTAAACAAATTTGGTGAAAATATAACTGATTTATCCGGTTTGACAACCGGAATTTATATGATAATAAGGCTCCAACAGACAGAATTAGTCGATTATTTCAAACCTCTGTATTTATAAAAGGCGACTTTGGCCTCACCCCACCAGTCCGGTTCTTCCTGCTCCCACATTATCCAGTCGCCGATTAGTTCTATACCGGTCCCTGTTTCCTTAAAATAGAAGAAATGGCTGTTGATACAGCCGGCCGGACAATCACCCCACGCCTCACGCACCAGAAAGGTCAGTTTATTATCGACTATTCCGGGATAAATGCACGACCAATCTCCCACGAAACCGTTGGGATCGAT
>CAZJLX010000512.1:0-2258 GCA_964546545.1 uncultured Ignavibacteriaceae bacterium
CGATTGACCGGATTTGTTTAATTTTTTTGGGTCGAATATAATCCAACCTCATTTGCGGGATTATATTCTTGACAATAATCATAAATCAGGTATATTCCATTAAACCATAATTAGTTACCGGATAGTTACCGGAAATATTTGCTTGCCTATATGCGTTAACTACCTGACTGTGAGAGAAAAAAAACAAAACCAGAGGTAAATGGAGGAAAGGATGAAGGCTTTTCTAACTTGTTTGTTTCTTTTACTCGGCCTTTGTGCGGCTGTATCAGCCGAACAGCTGACTGTGGAGTATCTTTTTGAATATCCACAGGTTGAGACAATAAATATAGAAGGGGAAATGTTTGATCGAGTGGTTATGAATAATGTGCCGAATTGCGGCAAAGCCGGTCAACCGGCGCTGCCGGCTGATGGAGCAAAAATTTTATTACCCTTTGGCACTGAAGTCTCAAGCATTGAAATAATCACCGATGAGCGAATTTCTCTGGGAAGCAATTTTTATGTTGAGCCGGTCGGAAAACCGATCAAGCTATCAGCGGATCCCGGTACGGTTGAACCTCTGACTCCTGATGCGGCCATCTACAATTCTGATCAGCCCTATCCGGCGACGCTTTACGAAAAAATCGGCGTTTATGGTTTTCGCGGATATCAGATTCTGTCATTAAAACTGCAGCCGGTCCAATTTATCCCCTCGGAGGGTGAACTGGTCTATTTCCCGAAACTGACGGTGGTCGTTAATACGATCGAATCAGAACGAAGCGTCGAGCTTCTTCGTGGATTCGCCGAGGATGAAACTGAAATCCAGGCGAGAGTTGATAATCCTGAAACAGCCGGCAGTTATGCGGCAGGTCCGGTTCGGGGGAGTAAAAGTTATGACCTTTTGATAATAACAACCTCATCCCTGGCTGCGTCATTCCAACCTCTCAAAGATTACCATGATACTACCGGTATAACGACCGAAATACATACGACTACCGAAATCGGCAGCAGTGCACCGGATGATATCCGTGATTACATTCGCGAGCGTTATCTCAATGACGGTATTCAGTATGTAATAATTGGCGCCGACGACGACATTATTCCCGCCATAAATCTTTATGTTCAATCCGACGACGGTTACTACCCGGAAATTGAGTATGAAATGCCCGCCGATCTGTATTTCGCCTGTCTTGACGGCACTTATAATTATGACGGCGATTCATATTGGGGTGAGCCAACCGACGGTGAAGGCGGCGGCGATGTCGACCTGGTGGCCGAAGTGTACGTCGGTCGAGCCTCGGTCGGGAACAGCACCGAAGCTGATCGCTTTGTCAATAAGACGCTATGGTATTTAACCAATCAGCATTCAAATCTGGACAAAGTCGTTTTGGTCGGTGAATATCTTGGTTTTGGCGGTGTGGCGGATTATGCCAACTCCTATATGGACGAACTGGTTGACGGCTCCAGCGCCAACGGTTATACAACGATCGGTATTCCTTCAGATCAATATACAATCGACAAGCTTTACGATTATGATTACCCCGGCAATGACTGGCCTCAGTCGGAACTGGTGACCCGAATCAATAACGG
Source organism: uncultured Ignavibacteriaceae bacterium (assembly GCA_964546545.1). Taxonomy (GTDB): domain Bacteria; phylum Zixibacteria; class MSB-5A5; order GN15; family PGXB01; genus CAZJLX01. The sequence continues at coordinate 1,567 of CAZJLX010000512.1, forward strand.
CCAGCATATTGTCAATCATCTGGGCCACGGCAGTCCGGATTATGCCATGAAATTATATAATTCAGATGTCCTGGCGGATTTGACAAACAGCGACTTATGTTTCGTCTATTCGCAGACCTGTCTGGCCGGCCATTTTGACGGGACCGATTGCTGGGCGGAAACGATAAACATTAAGACCGACCATGGAGCCTTTGGGGTGGTGATGAATGCCCGATATGGTTGGGGAACAAATTACAGCACAGACGGCCCATCACAAAGATTCAATCGCGAATTCTGGGACGCCGTGTTCAATTCTTCCGAAAATAAGATGGAACTTGGTCGGGCCAATCATGACTCGAAAGAAGACAATCTCTATCGCGTAGATGAAGACTGTATGCGGTGGTGTTATTATGAACTCAATCTGTTCGGTGATCCGACCGTCTCAATCATGGGTGCCAGCGGACTGGCATTCTCCTATCCGAACGGTATTCCTGAGACCGTTATGCCCGGACAGGAAACTACTTTCGATGTAGTCGCGACCGGCGTAGGCGAAGGGGTGCCTGTTTCGGGAACCGGACAACTGCATTATTCGGTTGACGGCAGTGCTTATACCTCGACGGCGATGTCGGAAATATTTACAAATCATTATCAGGCAACCATACCTGCCCAGAGTTGCGGCAGCCAGGTTGAATTTTACGTTAGCGTCGACGAGG
>CAZJLX010000513.1:0-2252 GCA_964546545.1 uncultured Ignavibacteriaceae bacterium
TGTCTAAAATTCCTTTTAAGTCATTTTGTAAATAAAGAAATTTATAAGCCGCAAGAACCGGATCCTGATAAAACAAATTTGTCCGATAAACTTTGTTTTGATCGGGCAGGTGATTCAAAGCACCGCTAACCGAAACAACTGTAAAAATCATCAATAGTCCTGAAGGGAGAATAAATTTGAAACGGAATCGGTAAAAAGAATATTTTGAAATTAGTTCAGCCATAAGAATTCCAAAGATAATCATAATAAGTACGATTGCCATATATACGAAACGAATGGCAACAATATATTCCTTAAGCGGCAATAATGAATGCAGAAAAATTATCGAAATAGCCATCAGAATCAGGTACAGCGAGTGGCGGCGAATAAAAATCGAGGCGATAATTACCGCCCAGCTTATGAATAGCGATGAATTCCCCAGATATTTTATAATAATAAACGGCTTGTCGCTTATAATCGAATCGGTCGAGCTGTACTTACCTGCCAGACTGAAATAATTTATGTACGAACCGTAAAAGCCCCCGACTGTTATCTTTTCAAATAAACCGATAAATGTGATCGACAGGATAAGACCTGTAATTAGCCATCCCAGATTTTTGCGACCGCTGCTTTTACCGACCATTATCATTAAAATAATAATTACCGGAAAATAGTGAGGGCGGATTGCCAGCGACAGCCCGGCCAATATTCCGGAAAAGACTAGATGTCTGTAAGTAGCCGGTTTTATGGCCAGCGCCAGCGCCGGCAGAAAAAAAAAGACGGCCCAGTTTTCCGATAAGGGTCGGATTGAAAAATAGATAATTTCATACCAGAAGGCGCAAAAAAGGGCGGCGAACAGGCCGGCTTTTATTGAATGCAGTTTATGGCCGATTTGATATGCCGAATAAACGACTATCAGAGAAAACAGCCCGATGATTATCTTAATTAGCGGAATATAAATATTGGGATTGTCGAGGTTCAGGAATTTGAATATGTATAGAAATAGCGATACAATGCCCGGAACGATCCAGGATCTGACCGATTGCTGAAATTCCCAGGGGATAATACCATAGCCAAAAACCAGGCGATGCGCCTGTTCGTAAATCTGGAAATTTTCATCGGGATGATTAAGATTGTCCGAAAACAAACAGATAACTATCCGGACCAGAGCCGCGCCGATTAAAATAATTGCCAGTTGTCTTTTTGACTCCCGCCACACGATAACACCCCGGATGTAGGGGCGGCAATCTCACGGCGGTATAGCATGTCATATTACGGCTTATTTTATGACATACGTAGAGTAGGAGGTAAAGTTTCTTAAAAGCGCATTATTCCGGGTTTTGTTTGATAAATATATTTGATTGACAGAAATCGCTCTTTTTTTTCACCGCTTATATTTTCGAGTCTGATTTTGGCATAATTGCCATCGGCAGTTTCAATCAGGTAGGACTCACCCGCTATAACCGGCATTTTCTCGACTGAAGGAATATCCAGATCCAGCTTGCGGTGCTGGTAAACATCGCCGGTTTTTCCGAGTGAATAAAATTTTGTATGACGTAAAAAACCGTTCAGGCGATGCGGCGAGGCGATAAAATCGAAGCCATCCTTGTTGAAAAAGTACAGATCATTATTTTCGGCATCGGCTCGAACCGCCTGACCGGTCTTAAAATTGAAACCATCATTCAAACCGGCATACCGAAAAGCAAGATCGAACTGCCCCTCCGGGCGACACATGGCCGCGATTTCATTGGAGGATACGGATATCGAATGGTCGGGAAAGATCGTGCGGAGTGAAATAAAATATTCAACGCCGTTGTCAAGATTTTGTATCAACATCGTTTCAAAGCTGTCTTCCGGGTCGGTATCGCCGGGATATGGCGTATGATTAAACGGCTTGATTTTGGACGGCGGGATTGTATCATGAAACAATTCGTAAATCGGTTTTTTCTCAAGAAAAATATAATATCCGGATAACAAAACATCATCGGGGCAATTGGTATCCCATTTTAAAAAGAGCGTGTGATCGTTGGCCTTGACTTCGAGATTTGACGGGGCGCATTCGGTGCGGATACTTTTTACCTTTAATCCCGACGAGCAGGCGGTTACGATAGATAGAAGCACGATTAAAAGTAATAGTCCTTTTATAACAATGTAAGTTCTGTCTCTTGCGGACATAAAAATATTCCTCCATCAGGTGTCACCAGTAAATCTTCTTCGAGCCCGACATAACCGGTATTATCAAGAGATACACCAAGCTCAATAGTAAAAGTATT
>CAZJLX010000514.1:0-2250 GCA_964546545.1 uncultured Ignavibacteriaceae bacterium
GCAGTATATGGTTTATAAATATCTTGAGAGTGGAAAACTCGATGCACATATTCAAGAGGTCATTGAGTCTTACGGCGAAAAATGCAGGATAATGTTGAGTGAGATGGATAAACATTTTCCATCCGAGATGACCTGGACCCGACCGGAAGGCGGTCTCTTCCTCTGGTGCGAATTACCTTACGGTATGTCAGCCTCCAAACTTCTGGATGAAGCGGTTAAAGAGAAAGTAACTTATGTCTACGGGCATCCTTTCTTCCCCGATGGCAAAGGTGACAATACTTTCCGACTGAATTTTTCAAATGCGACTCCTGATATGATCCGCACGGCTATCGCGAGTCTGGGACGGGTGTTTAAAAGAAATATGTCCTGAACATAGAGCTTTATACTAATAAAAAAGCCCCGTTTAATATCCGGGGTTTTTTTCTTTACATTCCGGATTGAAAATATATTTTGATTTACATGAAAAAGATAGAATTCTTTAAATACCATGCTTTGGGCAATGATTTTTTAATTATTGATCTTCAGTACAGACGGATCGGGGGAATAAATTTTAATCGTCTGGCGGAAAATATCTGCAATCGGAGATCCGGGGTCGGCGCGGATGGCATCTTGGTTTTGACCAAAAGCAAAAAGGCCGATTGCTGTATCGACCTGTTTAATTCAGATGGAAGCTGGGCGGAAAAATCGGGCAATGGCCTTAGAATTGTGACCGCTTATTATTATAATTATTATAAGAAAAAGAAAAATTTATCGTTCATGATAAATGATGAAATAGCAGAGGCCAAAATAATCCGGGCCGGGAAAAATATCTGGTCGATTAAAGTTTCTTTGGGCCGACCGCTTCTGGAAACCAAATCAGTGCCGATGAAATCGAGACAGAAATTCCATATCAATGCGCCGCTTAAGATTGAGAATAAAAACTTCCCGGTCACCGCTCTTTCGGTTGGAAATCCTCATACCGTTTTGTTTGTCGACAATTTTGATTTTGACTGGAAGGAATTAGGCTCGATTATTGAAAATCACAATTCTTTTCCCAACCGGACCAATGTCGAATTTGTCAAGATTAAGAGTCATTCTAAGATAATCTTAAATGACTGGGAGCGGGGCGCCGGGGCAACCGGCTCTTCCGGTACCGGGGCGGCCGCAGCAGTTGCTGCCGGTGTTGTGAATGGTCTCTTAGACCGCCAAAGCGAAGTGATTTTTCCGACCGGTTCACTTTTTATAAATTGGTCGGAAAAAGATGATATTATCTACCTGACCGGTCCGGCGGAATTTATCTGTCGAGGGGAATATATCATTTCTCCGTGATAATAGCCGCGCCTTTATAGGAACCGGGGACCGGATAATAATTATGAATCTTTATAAGAGAAGTATAAAATTATTAAGAGAATACAGAGATAATCTGAGGCTATTTTCGAAAAATGTCCGGCTCTATTTGACGGCCTCTTTTTTAATCGGACTGACATTCGCCGGATATCAACTGCTTTTAAATCTATATCTGAAGGAACAGGGATCAAGCGAATCTTTTATCGGAACGGTTCTGTCGGCCGGAGCGGTCGGTATGGCGCTGACGTCAATTCCTGCGGCTCTGATTTTAAGGCGCATCCGGCTCAAGCCGATTTTGCTTATTAGCGCAATCGTGTATGGCTTTTCAATTCTTTTTTTATCCTGGCTCCCGGTCTCGAATTTTTTAATCGTTATATCGTTTTTTGCCGGAACGGCGATGACCTTTTACAGGGTCGCAGCGGCGCCCTTTTTTATGCGTAATTCGACTTCAAAAGAACGTACCTATATATTTTCGCTTTCGTTTGGAGTTTCTCTTCTGGCTTCGGTCGTTGGTTCGGTTCTGTTCGGCTATATGGTAACCGCATTATCGGATATGGCGGGTGGCATGGTCAACTCATACCGCTGGACATTTGCGGTTTCTGTCGGGCTGGGACTTTTATCGCTGATACCATTTGCGTTGATCAGGGCCGCGAAACCTTCCAAAGAGGATAAGAAGGCCGTTTTTTCTTATGCCGTATTTAAAAATAGGTTGCCGCTTTATGCGCGTCTATTTTTTCCTTATTTTGTAGTGGGGACCGGGGCCGGATTGATAATACCCTTTTTGAATCTTTACTTCCGGGACCGCTTTGGTCAGCCACCCGATAAAATCGGAATTTTCTTTACGGCGGTTTATCTGACGATGTTTCTGGGGATTTTGGCCGGGCCGATCCTCGCAAAAAAAATAGGCATGGTTCGGACTATGGT
>CAZJLX010000515.1:0-2245 GCA_964546545.1 uncultured Ignavibacteriaceae bacterium
CCAGCTTAAATGTGGTCTAATTGTTTCCGGCATCCGAGAGAATATCTACCGCGGGCATCTCGGGAGGAAGAATCAGCCGAAAATCAATCGTATTTGCGATGCCGACTGAGATGAACTCAGCCGATGGTCTCTGGAGTGGGTCTGCCAATCCCCATGTAACCGCTTGATTGGGGCCATCCGCCATAAAATGATAGACCGGTTTATCGTCGTCGGCCGGTTCGATTATCCGGTATGTGAATGTATTGGTAACACCATTGGCCTTCATTTCCATAATCGGGGAGCCATCATCACCCGGTTCTATCATTTTGAATGAGGTTATCAGGCCCCTGCCATCCGTTTGTGAGGAGATGCAGACCGCCGAATCGCCGTTGGTATTGTTCAGTACCATATGGCCGGGGCTGGTTGTCAGGTCGCCCGCCACTCTTTTGGCATAAGCTGCACTTGGGGCCGACGTCAGCAGGGTACGGGGGGAAAGTTCCGGATCGGTTCCGACCGTGATTCCCAGGTAACGGTCGTTACCCATGAAAACAGAATCAGGCAGAGTGGTTTCCGACCCGAGTATGACCGAAAAGAGCCCCGACGAAACGGTCACGTTTAAGTGTGTTTCGCTCCACAGCAATGAGGTTCCAATCGGCATGGCATAGATACCGAAAGTGATATCAACCGTGTCGTTCAAGGGGGTGCCGATATCATCGGTCAAACGCCCCTGATAATTCATTTGGATCTGTGCACCGGCAATGGAAAATGCCAAACAGATAAAAAGAAACAGCATTGACCCTTTAATCAACTCGTTGCGTTTCATTTATCCTCCTAAGATGTTTAACATTATTTTAGTTCATTTATTTCCTGTTGTAATTTTTCAATCAAATCGGCCTGCCGATCATTCTCGGCTTTTAATTCTTTGACCGCCTCGACTAATAGTGCAGATATTCGGCTGTAATCGACAGAAAACGGCCCGTCCTCATTTTCAAGGACAATCTCCGGTACAACTTCGTTAACTTCATCAGCCAAAAAACCTATCTGTCGTTTGTCGGTAAAGCGATATTGAGGATATTCATCGCGACGCATATCATAAGTTACCCCGCGAAGTGATAAGACTTTGTCAAGAGCATTATGTATCGGCCCGATATTGGATTTATATTTCGTATCGGTTAAAGCGGTAATATTGCCGGTCGCCACAATGTTGCCGACCACAAATAAGGCCTCACTTGACGTATCAACCCCGATTCCGACATACGCCCCGTTTTCGTCAGCCTGCATCGAGATGACCGCCGGGAGACCGCCGTATGGCGGCATCGGACCATATAGCTCCAATTCGCTTCCGGTCGGTCGGATACCAATTCCGGCGTTGGCGCCATTGATGTCGGCCATATCATAAAATGAAAGATTCCCCCCGACCAGCACCGACCGAACGCTGTCGGTTGTATTATAAGTCGCCAAATAACCACCGGCTCCACGAGCCGAAGTTGCCATCTGCAGCGCCACCTGCCCCGGCGGTTCCGGCTGAGGATTGAACATCACCAGACTCGGACCCGAGGTGTTCATAACCGACATCGCAATAAGCTCATGGCCGGGAGGTTCGGGCTGGGGTTGAAACATCTTAATCGAGGACCCGCTGGTCGGATTGACAGACATCGAAATCGCCTCCTGACCGGGCGGTTCCGGCTGGGGTTGGAACATCTTGATGCTGGCTCCATCAGTATAATTGCCCATCATCTCCATAACGACATCATGTGCCGGATCAAGAATTGAAAAGGCACCGCCCGGATTGAACGGCGATGGTTCTGTCCCCATCCTGATATATGGATCGTTCGGCATCGTACCATTGGGAGCAAAAAACTCCAACCGACCTGAATAAAACGGGCTCGGTTCGATCCCCATTCTGATATACGGATCGTTAGGCATTAAACCTTCCGGCGCAAAAAACTCCAGTCGCCCGGTATGAAATGGGCTCGGTTCAATCCCCATCCTGATACAGGGATCATACGGATTTGAGCTAGATACCGCAAAAAAATCAAGTTTGGCTGTATTGAACGGGCTTGGCTCGAATCCCATTCTGATGTACGGGTCATTAGGTAATGTAGATGACGGATTAAAAAGTTCAATTTTCGGTCCGGATTCGGGTGAAGTTGTCATCGAAATCATCGGTTCATCCAATAAACCTGTAACAGGTGAATTCAGTCGGAAAAATGAACCGGGGCTATCTTTGGCGGAATTAATCCCCAATTCAAAAGCCGGAAAACCG
>CAZJLX010000516.1:0-2242 GCA_964546545.1 uncultured Ignavibacteriaceae bacterium
ATCTGGCGTTTTTTACGACATCGTAGAGCATGTCAAGCGATTCGACGATTGGAATGCCGCTTTTGATAAGGATGTTAAACATATAAGATAAGCGCGCAATGCTGCCTTTTATAATCAAATCTCCAAATATCGGAATTCGTAAGAAAAAATTGTCGAAGAAATATCGCCCGGCGGTCGTTCGATATATTTTACGATAGATCAATATCAAAACTGCGATTCCTGCCAAAATGACTATTCCGTAACTGGTCACGGCCTCATTAAGCCAGATTAAAAAGCGGGTAGGCAAAGGCAAATCGGCCCCCATTTTTCCGTAAAACTGTACAAAACGGGGTATTACAAAAATTATCATTATCATAAAGGCGGCGATAATGGCAGATACGACCGCAATCGGATATCTGAGGGAGGCTTTTATTTGTCGGTTCAATTCCAAATCTTTTTCCAGCATGAATCCCAGCGAATCAAGAACTTCGTCGAGATTACCTGAGGTCTCACCGGCTGCTATTGAAGCGATATATACCTGGGGGAAAAGCTTTGGGAAATCGGACAAGGCATCGGAAAAAGATCGCCCCGATTGCACGGCGTCATGAATCACGCTTAAGGCACGATTAAAATAACTATTCTCATCACCAACTTTTATTATCCGGAGTGATCTAAGTATTGGAATACCGGCTCGAAACAGGGTCGCAAAATTGCGGGTGAATACAATCAGCTCTTCATACAGCCGGCTTTTCATAAAGAGCATAAAGCCACGCTGCGCCAATTTACGTTGTGCTTTTATGTCAGTTGGAATAAGTAGTTGTTCGGCAAGAATGTCGGCAACGCGTTTGGTGCTGTCAGCCTGAATAACTCCGGTTCGTTTTTCGCCCTCCATTGTCCGGGCTGTATATGCATACATATTAGGCATTGACGGAAATTCTTTCGCCAATTAAGGCATCATTGCTTGATTCCGTAATTGAAATACCACGCAAGAGTTCGGCGAGATCAATCTCACCGGTTTTGACCTTATCCATACCGGCTTCAAAGAGAGGTCGGTAACCCTGAGAAAGCGCGTATTTTTTTATATGAGTATTGCCGGAATCATTAATAATCATTTCTCTAATCTTGTCATCAACGATTATTAATTCATAAATCCCGATTTGACCCTTGAACCCTGTCATGCGGCATTTATTACAACCGTGACCGCGCTTGAAAGTAATATCATTGGCTTTCGATGACAGACCGGAGATCTTCAGATTGATTTCAGACGGTTTATATTCTTCAAGACAATTGGGGCAATTGGTTCTTAACAGTCGTTGCGCCAGGACACCCATCAACGACGAGGAAACCAGATATTTTTCAATACCCATGTCGACCAGCCGGGTAATACTGCTAGGTGCATTATTAGTATGCAGCGTGGAAAAAACCAGATGTCCGGTCAGGGCCGAGCGGACGGCCATCATTGCGGTTTCGGTATCCCGGATCTCGCCGATCATAATGATGTCCGGATTCTGTCTTAAAATTGAACGTAATGATGAGCTAAAGGTTAGGCCGGCTTTTTCATTAGTCTGGACCTGATTAATCAGCGGCAGCGAATATTCAACCGGATCCTCAACCGTTATAATATTTTTCTCGATAGAGTTTATTTCCTGCAAGGCGGCATACAAGGTGGTTGTCTTACCACTAGAAGTCGGACCGGTAATAAGGAGTAAACCTTCCTTTTTCTGAATAAGGGATCGCCATTTATTGAGGATATTTTCACTGAATCCGAGATCATTAAGGCCGAGATTTAAAATACGTTTATCCAAAATTCTGATAACCACTTTTTCACCATGAATTGTCGGCAGAGTCGATATTCGCAAATCAATATCGACATCGTCGACTGTCATAATCAGACGACCATCCTGAGGTATTCTTTTTTCCGACACATCCATATTGGAGGCGACTTTGATACGCGAGATAATTTCCGACTGGATATTTTTGGGAGGAGAAGCCTCTTCTTTCATAACTCCATTGACCCGATAACGGACGCGGAGAAGTTTCTCATCCGGTTCAATATGAATATCCGAGGCGCGATCTTTTACCGCCTGTGAGATAATCAGGTTTACCAGTCTAACCACCGGGGTATCGTCATCATGAATCGAAATAGAATCAACCCGTTTGGCATCTGCTTGCTCCTGAGCCTGATCTACCGGTGTAATAAAACCGCTTAGTGAATCGGCAACCGAATAGTACTGATCAATCGCTTTTAAAATCTCCGATTGGG
>CAZJLX010000517.1:0-2240 GCA_964546545.1 uncultured Ignavibacteriaceae bacterium
TAAATTATAACATTAGCAATAATCAGTTATAATAAATATGTTTTTATTTGTTTAAAAGATAGTTTTTGCTATTTCTTTGTCAATAGAATATTGTTATTTTTTTCACAAATATTTTTCATTTTTGATTGTCTATCATAATGATTTGACCGGTAAAACAAAATAAATATATTATATCTTGATGTGAAAACGTATAAATCAGTAAGTAATTATTGCGTAGCAAAGGATCTCGGTAAATGTCCGGCAGTTGGATTGAAGAAAAGGCTGGTTTAACCGCATATTCATCAGACGGCTCGATTTATTCCGTGCAACCGGACAGAATTTGCCTTGTCAAATCGGCTGAAGATATCTGCCGGGCGGTAAATCTGGCTTATGAGAAAAATCTTTCAATTACACCTCGTGGCGGAGGTACAGGACTAAATGGCGGCGCAATTGGTAATGGTATTATTCTTGATTTCAGCCACATGCAGGAAATTCTTGACATTGATATTGAAAAAAGAACGATACTGACTCAATCCGGCATTATTTATGATAATCTGAATCATGCCCTAAAACCCTATAATCTCTTTTTCCCGCCCGATCCCTCATCGGGGGATAGTTGCCAGATAGGCGGTATGATAGCCAACAATTCATCGGGGCCGCGATCGGTCAAATACGGTTTGACCTCGCAGTTTGTGGACGAGCTTAATATCATTGGCGCCTCGGGCGAGGAAGAAGCTTTAAAAATTCTGAAAATCAATAATTCCGAAAGTTCAGAATATTTCGCCAAGTACCCTAGGTACAAAAAAGTGTTTGATATTTTATCGGATAATGCAGGCTTGATAAAAGAGAGGTGGCCGCGTCTTAAGAAAAATTCGGCCGGGTATAACCTATTACAAGTGGTCGAGGATATTGAGCGGGGGCTGTTTAACCTTCCGGCTCTGATGGTTGGTTCCGAGGGAACGCTTGGCCTGACTGTCTCGGCGCGTCTTCGTTTACTGCCAATACCGGGTGAGAAGCTGACCGTCAGACTTTATTTTAAGTCGCTGGTGAAAGCGGGCGAGGCGGTCGCCTCAATCGGCGAGCTGGGTCCATCCGGACTGGAGATTGTTGACGGCGCGACTCTGGATTTGATAGGTCGGAAGAATTTCGCGATTCCAGATAGTGCGGCGGCCTTGCTGCTGGTCGAGTTTGATGAAGATATAGAAAATAAAAAGCAGTTATTTAACTCTTTGGCGAAAAGGCTGGAATTAAGCGCCCCGCCCGATTATGCCGATAATCCGGAAAAAACGGCTCTGTTGTGGAAAGCGCGCAAAGCGATTGTCCCGACTCTTTATCGGCATCATCCGACTAAACGCCCGATTGCCCTGGTTGAAGATGTTTCTCTTCCGCCTGATAAGATTCCGGCCTTTATTGAATATGTAACCGGGCTTTTTAAAAAACATGAATTGACCTTTGGGATTTTCGGACATATAGGCGATGGCAATCTGCATGTTCGTCCTCTTTTTGATATGAATGATGCCGCCGATTTTAAATTGGCTGGAGATTTGTATCATGAAATTTATGACAAGGTGATTTCTTTCGGAGGCTCCACGACAGCTGAACATGCCGACGGTCGACTTCGCGCGGAAATGCTGAAAAAGCTGTATAGCGAAAAGATTTTTTCGATATTCAAAGAGATTAAGAACATTCTCGATCCGCGAAATATTCTATCGCCCGATTCGGTGTTGTCGGAGGTACTCTTTACCGAAAAAATAGATTTTGAAAAACTGAAATCGTACTGCGCCGCCTGCGGCAAGTGTAACGGCTATTGCCCGGCTAATGAAATATTTCGCCGCGAGGATTATTCGCCACGCGGCTGGTTGAGAATGCTCAATCAGTCGGGGGAGAGCTTTTCAGACCTGAAACATTATCTGGATTATTGCCTGAACTGCAAGAATTGTACGATAGTCTGCCCGGCGGGGGTTGATATTGCCGGAGATATTATCCGGTTTCGTTCTTTAAAACAGTCGACGATATCAAAAACAGTCGTGAAACTGACCGACAATGATACGGTTTTGAATTTATCATTAAAGATGGGAAAAACGGCCGAACCAATTGTGAAATCAAGTATCGGCAAGAACATGCTGGCTTTTTTGGGGAGCCGCTTCGGGTTGGAAAAAAACAGCCGACTTCCCGAAATATCCGAGCAGTCACTTCGTCGCCGTTTTCCCGACCGTCTCGCCAATAACGGTCGGGTCGCTTTTTTTCATGGCTGTGCCGAT
>CAZJLX010000518.1:0-2230 GCA_964546545.1 uncultured Ignavibacteriaceae bacterium
AAATAGGTGAGTACAATATTGAAATATTAGGCGAGGACGGCAACCCGGATAATGGAACCTATAGTATGGGTATTCGCATTAATGGTTCTCTGGCGCTGTATGTGACCGAGGGTTATTCCGTTCCGACCTCCGGTGGGCCGCCCGATTCAGTCATATATGTGGTCGAAGAGGGCTGGCATTACCTCAATGGCGATCCGACCGACGACGATGTGATCAACATTTTTGATATTACCTACCTGATAAGTTACCTGTATAAGAGTGGAACGGCTCCGAATCCTGAAGGTGCCGGCGATTCCAATTGTGATCTGGTTGTGAATATTTTTGATATCACCTACCTGATTACTTATTTATACAAAGGCGGACTTCCGCCATGCAATAATCCGGAGGGATAAACGATATAAACATTGCGATCGAGAAACCTAGTGCATGAAGTAAAAAGAAGAGGCTGACTTATCAAAAAGTTGGCCTCTTTTTATTGGATTTATATTTATATATCGATTGGTGTATTTTGGAAATGAAAGTCGAGATATATCTGCTTTTTGGTCGGTCCGGTATGTGCTTCTACAGCCAGATTAATGTATTTATTGGCTTTATCGGTATCACCGAGAATGGCAAAAGACCGGGCGATATTAAGGAGTATCTCACCATCTTCCGCCGCCTCCGTTTTTAAATCTTCCAGCAGTACCAGGGACTTATCCCCTTCTCCTGCGGCAGCCAAGGAAATGGCAAGATATGCCTTTAAATGAAGATTGTCCTTGTCCTGCTCGACACAATTCCATCCCCTAGAAACCGATTCCTTGAATAGCGCCAGAGCCTGCTCTTCATTGCCCTTCATTTTTTCGGCAACCCCAAGGAGATACTTGGCGATAAAAGGAAAACACTCCTCTTCGATTGACATATCGAGTAATTTTTTTGCTTTATCATATTCGCCATTGACGATATAGGCATATGCTCCATCGGTATAAGCATTGGGATCGCCTTTGTATTTAACTGCCAGCTCAAAATTTTCCAGGGCCAGATCCACGACTCCCAGTTTCATATATACTACGGCCAGATTATAAAAGGCTCGTCCATAATCGGGTGCTAATTCGATTGCACGTTGCAGCGTCGCCATCGCCACGGTGAACTTTCTCAAATCCATATTTACCAGACTCAATAATAAAAGAGTTTCCAGATCATTAGGGGCATAGGCCAGTGATTTTTTGGCCCATTCCAGAGCGCCGCTATGATCGCCCTGGATTTCTCGCAGCCATGCCAGTGTTCGATAACCGATGGCGTACTTCGGATTTAATTCAATCGCCTTATGAAAGGCGTTTTCCGCCTTGTCATACTTTCCCGTAAACATAAAATAACGCCCGAGTGATCGGTGAGCCTCCGGAAGTTCGGGAGCTATCTCAATTGCCTTTTCCGCCTTCCGCCGGGCAAGATCAATTCGTTCCTGACTGCGATCATAATATGCCATAAACTGGAAAGCATAAACATCAGAGAGGCCGGAGTAGGCATAAGCCAGTTCCGAGTCAATCTCGAGTGCTTTTTCGAACATCCGTTCGGCCAGTTGAAGTTCTTCCGGCTTATTCGTCTGGTAATAATTCTTACCCTTTAAATAATATTCGTAAGCCGCAATGTCGGTGTTAAAATAATCATCGACATCGATTGTTCTTAAGCCGGTAGACTCCTCAAGGCAGATAGAAGTATCTTCCACCGCCTGTGACAATGTTTTAAATATGTCCTTCGAATTTGATTCGTAATTTTTACCGGAAATCAGGTTCGCGCCATGATTACCGTATACGGTCAGATTGAGCCTGATATTTTCCTGCCATTTAATCAATGATCCGACAATCACAAAATCGGAACGGCAGCGGCGGAAGACTTCCCGCACATTTCGGCTGTAAATTGATGACGGTTCGGCCGAAATAATCAAATTTGTCCGCCGCGATAATTCATTGATTAAATCATCGGTAAAACCAACGCAGAAATATTCCCAACTTTCATCGCCGGATAAATTTTTCAAGTCAATTACGGTCACTGTCTGGCGTGTTCGGACAACCGTAGTGGACACCTTATCTCTATCCACCTGGCAGCGATCGAGATAATCCAACATTTCCGTAATTGATCCGAATCTTTCAGATGGCTGTTTGGAAAGCAATTTCAGGCATAAAACATCGATCCATCCGGGCAGATCATTAGAAATTTCACAAGGCGGTTTGGGATCCTCATGAAGGATCGAATA
>CAZJLX010000519.1:0-2230 GCA_964546545.1 uncultured Ignavibacteriaceae bacterium
CGAAAATATTTACCGGCGATCACTTTCAGATTATCGACCGACTGATTTTTAACAAAATAACGCATCGGCAGGGTAGAAGTTCGCGTCGCCAAATCTGATGCTCGCAGCGTGACCTCGCGCCATAAGGCAAAGCGAAGCGTATCCCGGCTGTATAGTAAGGCCTCCATCCCGGCCTGCAGGCTCTGACCCTGTTTGATTTTTGCGCCGCCTTCAAAAAGCGGGAAAGATATGGCGCCGCCCAGCGTCCAGGTTGAGGATTTATCCGATATGGCCGGCTCGAACTCATCGGTATAAGAATATTTGGCTCGCAGTGAAATCTCCGGCAGGAAGCGGTTTTTATTACCTGACAGCAGATCCTTTTGAAGGCCGACTGCGATCTGCGAAGTATTCATGGCCTGTGAGTTTTCAACCGCTGTTGCGACAAGAAACTGCTCCAGCTTGTTCTGCCGGATAATATTTTCGGTGTAATCATCGAACCGCCGTGAAAGAGCCACCATCCGTTCGGCATCAAACTCGGTTTTATCCAGGACCAGATTATCCCCCCCCGGTCGGTTCAATAAAACATTTAAAATCAGACGGGAAGTTCGGTAACGCTGGGCCGCCTCATGCAGGTCGATTTTGGCCCGAACCAGGTACTCCTCCATAATCGGGATATCGGTGGTATCGATATGTCCCAGCCTGAAGTTGGTCACCCCCATTTCCCAATATTCCCGTCGGCGGTCAACTATTTGACGACAGCTTTCCATCCGTTCCTGATCTTTTAATGTCTCCAGATAGGCCACGGTTACGGCATATTTCAGATCGGCTTTCGCCTGTTCCAGACTGTTTTTCGCCATCGCGGTACGCTTTTGCGCCGCTTTTATCGCCTTAATCGCCGGAAAAGAAAACAGCTTCTGGTCAAGAACAATATCGGCGGCAAACTTGCGATTGAAACTTTCATTGTACATCGCCGCTTCCGATTCATTGTCGGCCAGGGCGGCCGATATGTCAGCCGACAGATGTGGATAAAAATCGGCTCCGGATTTTTGTCCCACGGCAACTATTTGATTGTACAATTCGCCTCGCAACAGCAAACCGGCGTTTTCCATAAGCGCCTGATTGATTGCCCCGGTCAAGTTGTATTGCGGGACGGAGTCACCGGGCAACGCCGGAATGATCCGGGCATTGTAAATAGTACTTCTTTTGAAATGCACCTTAAGATGATTGGCTTCTTCCAGATTCAGGCAGAGCTCGGGGACATCATCAAAGATAGTCGGCAGTGAGGCCGGCTCGGCCCCATCAAGAATTTTGAAAATTTTATCGGCGCTGAAAATTGCCTGAAGGCGGAAAGGAAGATTACAGTTTGCGGCGGTAGCTCCTTTTTCCACTATTCCGTAACCCTCCGATGTAAAGGTCGGCAGGCGGGCATAGCGACAGTCTTTAAAAAACTGTTTCATCTCATCCAGTTCCATTCCATAAAGCGGCGGAAGGTAGAGCACATCGATGCTGTCTTTAATTTCACCATTCGAAAGGAAAAAACTGTACAAACCGGATGGATCAGATTTTTCACCGACATGGACTATCGACTTGTCTCCGGCTGCCTGCCGAACCAGGGCAGATATTTTTAAGGTTTCGTCGCCTGACGGAAAGTAAAGTAATCCGATATTCTTTGAGGGAAACAGCTTTAGCATGGCGGTAATGTCGGAGGCGATTTTCCCCGGCCGCCAATTGACGGTCAGGTTGTCGGCTATCGGTCGTCCCTTGCTGTCCACCAGGCCAGCCGCGCGAACATCGAATTGGTAGATACCGATAATCGGTTTTTCAAAACCGGCCTCAAGCAAATCCTCAATTACCCACGGACCGGCCGCGATGACAAAATCGATGTTATTCATCCGCGCCAGATCGTTGGCCATCGCTTTGCACTTTTCACGGTTCCATTCAGCCGATTTGTAACCGTACGGTTCATAAATAATGTCAAATTTATTATCATTGATTATGTCGAAATTCGTTTTAAGCTCCATCAGCATCAGTTTATGAAAATAATATCCTCCCCCCTCAAAATAGGCGGCCCGGAATGTTTTCTTATCGTCGGCCTGAGTTGAAAAGGATATCAATAAGAGTAAAGATAAAATAATTAGCGTAATTTTTCTGGAATTCATAATTTCCTCATAGACATTATTTTTAAATTATGATTTTTAAATATCATAACTTTATAAAATACATCAATATCATATTTATTTCAACCGTATAG
>CAZJLX010000520.1:0-2227 GCA_964546545.1 uncultured Ignavibacteriaceae bacterium
CGCCAGACAGACATCAAGGCCGATGAAGTCAGCCAGCGTCAACGGACCCATCGGATGCGCCATCCCGAGTTTCATGACGTTGTCGATATCTTCGGCCGTTCCGACTCCCTCAAAGAGCGCCTGAACCGCTTCGTTGATCATCGGCATCAATATTCGGTTGGCAATAAAACCGGGATAGTCCTGAGACGGGATCGGAATCTTGCCGAGTTTTTTACCCAGTTCCATAACGGTATTAAAAGTATCATCCGAGGTTGCCATACCGCGAATCATCTCGACCAGTTTCATCATCGGAACCGGATTCATAAAGTGCATCCCGACCACCTTATCCGGCCGTTTGGTGGCCGAAGCAAGTCGGGTTATCGGCAATGAAGATGTATTCGAGGCCAGAATAGTCGTGGGATGACACATTTCGTCGAGCCGTTTGAAAATATCCAGTTTGGCTTCCAGATTTTCATAGATCGCCTCAATCGTAACCTGAGCATCCCTGGCATCATCAAGATTGGTGGACTTTTTAATCCGCGCGAGAGTTGCGATTTTATCCTGTTCGGATATTTTTTCCTTGCTGACCATCCGATCAAGATTTTTGGAGATATTGATATAGGCTCGTTCCAGGAATTCTTCTTTGACTTCAATCAGGACCACGTCAAGACCGGTCATGGCACAGACATGCACGATACCGTTACCCATCGTACCGCCACCGATGACGGCTATTTTCTTAATATCATTGACATTCATCGCTAAAAAGACTCCTTACGTTAAACCAGTTCAATCGACATCGCAACCGCGCTGCCGCCGCCAAGACACAAAGTTGCCAGCCCGGTTTTCAGACCACGATCTTTAAGAGCATAAATCAGGGTGGTTAGAACACGGGCACCGGAGGCACCGATCGGATGTCCCAGGGCGACCGCACCGCCATGGACATTGACCCGTTCCCAATCCCAGCCGAGTTTATTGCCGTCGGCCAGTGCCTGAACCGCAAAGGCTTCGTTGGCTTCAATCAGGTCAAAATGATTAATATCGACATTCATCATTTTCAATAATTTTTCGACGGCGTGAATCGGGGCGAAGAAAATCATTTCAGGATCAACCGAGGCCATCGTATAGTCGACAACACGTGCCATCGGGGTCAGGTTGTTCTTTTTCAGGAAATCTTCGGAGACCACGACACAGGCTGAGGATCCATCGTTCAGTCCCGGCGAGTTTCCGGCTGTTACGGTCCCGTCTTTTTCAAAAGCGGGTCGCAGTTTGGCCAGTGATTCGAGAGAGATATTGGCGCGGGGGCATTCGTCGGTGTCGAAAATGATCGGATCACCCTTTCTCTGAGGGATTTCGACCGGGAAAATTTCATTTTTGAATTTGCCCTGTTTAATCGCCGCAATCGCCTTTTTATGCGAGCTAAAAGCGAATTCATCCTGCTCTTCGCGGCTGATACCCGCTTTGCGACCTGTTAATTCGGCGGCACTGCCCATATGCCAGTTTTTAAAGGAGCACCATAGCCCGTCTAAGACCATTGAGTCCTGAAGTTTTTTATCTCCGAATCTCAGGCCGCCTTTGGCGCCATGAAGCACATAGGGTGTTCCCGACATCGATTCCATGCCACCGGCGACGATGCAATTCAAATCCCCGGCACGAATCGACTGAGCCGCCAACATAGCCGCCTTTAGACCGGATCCGCAGACTTTGTTGATGGTCATCGCCGAAATTTCGTAAGGCAGACCGGCGTTTATCATTGCCTGACGCGCGGGAGCCTGTCCGACACCTGCCTGAACTACCTGTCCCATAATAACTTCGTCGATTTTCGAGGGGTCGACTCCGGCCCGTTTTACCGTCTCTTTTATGGCCATTCCACCAAGTTGAGTTGCGGTATATTTTGATAATCCGCCAAGGAAATTACCGATTGCCGAGCGACAAGCGGAAACAATATAGGCCTCTTTTTTTTCCGGCATTTATTCCTCCAATTCCTACTGTTTTTTATTTGTTCATGTTAAGCTTATATAGCCAATTACCGAGATAAAATCAAGTGAAACCTCCATTTAGGGCGAATTGGCAACATTATTTTATTGACTTTATTAAATTTGCAACTTTATTTGGGTCAATTGATTATAAGGAGTGAAGACAGGCTCGACTGACATATAGTTATGATTCGTGGAAAGGAGTTAAGGGCATAATGAAGAAATCAAATTGTCACTTGATAACAATACTTCTGGTGCTGGTAATACTGGCGATT
>CAZJLX010000521.1:0-2226 GCA_964546545.1 uncultured Ignavibacteriaceae bacterium
ACTATACAATCCGATAAAAACAGTTTGACAACGGCCTTTTCATAGGTGACAGAACAATAAATATCTATTGATTCGGGGAACGGTTTCAATAGGCAAAAAAAAGGGCCGCCGAAGCGGCCCTTGCGACAACGCGAGGTATCAATAGTATTCTATTGACAGATGCCGCAGATCTTCATCGACATCCAGATTAAATCGAACCGACGCGCTGTCGAAATCCGGACTGCAGTAACCATCTTCTATTTTCAAATAATCCAGCTTTTCAAAATAGCCGGAATAAAAATCCCCGGAAATTTTAACACCGCACCCCCTCGGTACTTTCAAACGAAAATCAGAGTCATAACCAGTGACAAAAATATTTACCAGCGGATTATTTTCGCCGACCTTCACAAACATATCACTCCGATCATTATCGATTTTTAACTCAGCTAAGGGAAGCGACTCAAGATAAAGATCGACATCGGATCGCCGACCGATACAGTTTAATTTCAGTGGCGTATTATCGGAAAATGTAAAATCCCAATCCTGGCGGCGACGGTTATGTCTGATAACAATACCACTGCCCAGGCCACCTTTGCGAATATTGACATTTAATTCGGCAATCTCGCCGTTTTTTGTAAAATCTATATCCGGCTTGCTGGTGAATCGGTCAAATTTGGCGCTAATAAGATATTGACGACTGCGACCGACATACAGATCGGCATCCTGATGTTCGATTTTCGCCTCGATAAGCTTAACATCGGGATCATAATCTTCGGTCCATTCGGATGATGAAAAATAACCATAGACCTTGTTATTTGAACCGCTGTCGATAGCGACAAAAGCAATCGCCAGCACCAATAAAAGCGGCGAGATATATGAGATAAAACTGAGTTTTGTTTTTTGAAATATTTTTTCGATTCCGATAGCGATTAAAAGCAGCGGCCACCAGATTAAAAGTTCTAGCCAAAAATCCCAGTCAAGCCGGCCGGTATTGTTCAATATCAGCAAAACCCCGACCAGTATGAATAAAAGCCCCCACCGAAGTTTTGCCGGCGTCATGAGCTTAACTCCGATTCATGAGCGACAACTTTGGTCTTGCGATTTCGACCGGCATTTTTGATTATCATAATCAGGCCGAAAAAAACCAATATAAGCGGCCAGAATGTACCAAAATCAAAATCGATCAAATAGAGATTGTCGGCTATTAAAAGCATTCCTGCGATAACCAGAAACAGACCCCAGATAATTGTTCCCGAATTCATCCCATATTCTCCATTCCGTTGACCTTATTATTTTCCTCAATTTCTTTCCGGCTGGCGCCAAAAATCAAAAGCAAACCTATCGCAACCAGAACTCCCGGCCAGAAAAGATCATGAAAATCGAACCACCAGAAAAGATTGTGAACCAGAAGCAGTCCTCCGACAACAACCAGTATAACGCCCGGCCATTGCGTGTTCCACTTGATTGGTGTTGCCTTGGCCGCCGCTTCCTCCTCCACCAGGTCAAACGGCCTTTTGGGCATCACGATCCAGGCAATGATATAGGCCAATATGCCGACACCATCGGCAAAAATCAGAAGGACCGCGATAATCCGAAGCAGGGTCGGATCGATATTAAAATAGTCGCCCAGCCCCCCGCAGACCCCGGCAATTTTGTTGTTTAATCTTGAACGGTATAGTCTTTTGGTCATATGACCTCCCGGTTTCAGTAAATCTCTTATGATTTAAGATACGAAGACCGGCCGAAAAAGTTTATTTTGATTCCGATTGTAGGTCAGAAAGATAATTATCTATTTTTTCATTTAATGAATCATCCGCAATCGATTTGATCCGATCAAGCATTTCAATAAAACCCTTTTTTTCCTGATCGTAAGGTGTCAGGCGAGCAATATTAAAGCAGGCTTCGGCCAATTCAGATTTGGCTTCATCGGTCGGCGGAGGCAATTCGGTACGATTCGATTTTGCGACACTCTCTATCCGATGCCTCTGGCTGGCTGTCAATTGCCAACTATATTGTAATTCCAGTGAGTCGTACTTTGTTCGCCATTTCTTGTACTCCTCGGCATACTGCATATTCCCACCAAAGGCGAGGGTGTCATTGGACGGTTTAAAACCCATTTGGGGCGCGGCAGAAATTTTATACTCGTCAAATGTTGATCGATCGGCAGTAACTTTAATTTGTTTTTCAATTTGGTAATGTTCCTCAGTCTTTAAGGCCGTTGATCCAACATCAGCATCAGAGGAGATT
>CAZJLX010000522.1:0-2224 GCA_964546545.1 uncultured Ignavibacteriaceae bacterium
CGAAGAGCAGTGCATGTTCTGCGCCAACTGTTTCACGGTTTGCCCCTCGATGCCAATGGCAGATCCGGATAATGACGGTATTTCCATCTGGGTCGGCGGCAAGGTCTCAAATGCACGTCATGAACCAATGTTCTCAAAATTGGCGATTCCGTTTTTGCCCAACAATCCGCCCCGCTGGCCGGAAGTTACGACGGCCATCAGAAACCTGGTGGAATTATGGGCCAAGAACGCCAGAAAGTATGAAAGAATGGGCGAATGGATTGAACGTATCGGTTGGCCGAAGTTTTTCGATATGTCAGGAATTAAATTCCAGAAAGAACACATCGATGACTTCAAGCATGCCGGTCTGACGTATAAACGTTCGACACACTTAACCTTTTAAGAGGGTTGTTATGGCCAAAACGGTTGATGAAATAGCCGACGCTATGTACAAACTGGTAGCGGAAGCCCAGGGCATCAAGAAGCTCAAACCGATGGACCTGATTAAAACCATGATTCAGATGTTTGGTGAGGATGAGGTCGATAAAAAGACCTGCAAGAATGCCATCAAGGAACTGATTAATTCCGAAAAATGTGTTTACACATATTTTGGCGGCAGCTACATCGAGCTTCCACATAGAGAGGGCGCTGCGAACGATTAATTCGGCGCCCGGGGTCTGGAGCTATGACGGTTAACACTCCCCGACTCGTCATCGCCGGTCTGTCCGGCGATGCGGGCAAAACAATTGTCAGCCTTTCCGTCATTGCAGGATTGCGTCGGAAAGGCTTGACTGTTGCTCCTTTCAAAAAGGGGCCCGATTATATCGACCCGGCCTGGCTGGGCCGGACGGCTCAGGCTATCTGCCGCAACCTGGATAGTTATCTGATCGAGCAGGAGAAAATATTGAACAATTTTGCCCAACATAGTAAAACTTCTGATATCGCTCTGATCGAGGGTAATCGTGGTTTGTACGATGATCATTCCATTGATGGCGAGTCCAGTACGGCGGCGCTGGCAAGATTGTTGAAAGCACCGGTAGTTTTGGTCATCAATTGCACCAAAGCGACGCGGACTATTGCCGCTCTGGTAAAAGGTTGCCTTGAATTCGAGCCAGAGACCGATATCCGGGCTGTTATTCTGAATAATGTGGCTGGCCCGCGACATGAAAAGACTATCAGAGGGGCCATTGAAAAATATTGCGGGATTCCGGTAGTCGGCGCTATTCCGAAACTTTCCGAAGATAAAAATCTTATTCCGGGCCGACATCTCGGGCTGGTAACGCCGTCAGAGTATGATAAAAATCAGACCATTGACAACACTTTAAATGAAATTGCCGAAAAATATCTTGATATTGAGAAGATAATAAAAATTGCCGCTGAGGCTACAACGCTTGATGTTGAAATTAAACAGCATGATAGCATTATAACTCCGCGGGCAAAAGTCGGATATTTTTGCGATTCGGTTTTTACATTTTACTATCCCGAAAACTTGGAAGCGCTGGAGCAGGCCGGTGCGGAAATCGTTCCGATTTCATCGACTGAAGATTCCGAATTACCTGAAATTGACGCCCTTTATATCGGCGGCGGGTTTCCCGAAACGCAGGCGGAAAGGCTGACGGCCAATAAAAATATGATGTCCTCCGTAAAAAAGGGGGCCGAAAAAGGTATGCCAATTTATGCCGAATGCGGCGGCCTGATTTATCTCTCACGATCGATAAAATGGAACGATCGGAAGTATCCGATGGCGGACCTCTTCCCTGTTGATCTTGAAATGTCTAAAAAGCCGATCGGGCATGGTTATACAATGATTGAAATTGACAGAGCGAATCCTTTCTTTAAAAATGGCACTGTCATAAAAGGTCATGAATTTCATTATTCATACCCGGCCGGAGACAGCAAGCTTAAGGGCTGTATGAAAATGAAGACCGGTTTTGGATTGGACGGCGTTCGAGACGGGCTTGTGTTTAACAATACACTGGCCTGTTATATGCATCTTCATGCCGATAGTTGCCACGACTGGGCGGTCTCAATAGTAGAAAAGGCTTCCGAGTTTCGGGCAATTCGAGGAGGGACAATCGGAAATTTTAATTTGACCACATTGAAGGAGGCTTCGGTAGCCTGATGGGCGGCCAAGTATATATAACTGATGATATAAAAACGGTCGGAGCCTCTTGTCCCGATAAGATAAGCAGCCATTCCGATTGAACTGAAGATTAAATAAAGATACATCATGTGATTACTAAAA
>CAZJLX010000523.1:0-2223 GCA_964546545.1 uncultured Ignavibacteriaceae bacterium
TTGCCGTACTTCAGGATATTCAGCGCGAGTTTCATTATCTGCCCTGCGTTGCTTTGAAAGAAGTTGCGGTAATGTTAAAGGTCCCTCTCAGCAAGGTTTTCAGCGCCTCGACATTTTATAACGCCTTCAGCCTGACACCCCGCGGCGAAAGAATAATCCGTGTCTGTCAGGGAACCGCCTGTCATATCAAGGGTGCCGATCTGCTTCTGGAACAGCTTGAAAATGGTCTGAAAATCAAGGCGGGCGAGACAACCGAAGATTTAAAATTTACGATAGAAGTTGTCAACTGCGTCGGGGCCTGCGCGATGGCTCCGGTTATGATTGTAAATAAAAAATATCACGGCGAAGTTCCTGTTAATCGGGCGATGAAACTGGCGGAAAAAGGTTGAAATGATAATCGACAGCATCGAGAAATTGACAAAATGGCGGGAAGAGGCAATCGCCGCCGATGCCGCTATAAAGAAAAAAGTGATGGTCTGTCTCGGACCCGGCTGTCTCGCCTCCGGCTCCGATGAAATCCTCGACGAGTTTAAAAAAGTCCTCGCCGATAAAAAAATTAAGGATGTCTCCGTCGAGTCGGTGAAAAAAACCGGCTGTCATGGTTTCTGTGCTCGGGGTCCGCTCGTGATTATTGAACCGGGATGTATTTTTTACAGTAAAGTCAAAAAGAAAAATGTGAAAGATATTGTCGAGACGACACTGGAAAAAGGCGAGATTATAGAAAAACTGCTCTATACCGATCCGGACAGCAAAAAAACAATCGTTGACTATAAAGAGATTCCCTTTTATGCCCGTCAACAGCGAATTTCGCTGCGTAATGTCGGGCAGATCGACCCGGATAATATTGGTGACTATATCGCCATTGGCGGATATGCCTCGCTGGCTCATGTGCTTGGTACGATGAAACCGGAACAGGTTATCAAAGAAGTAACCAAATCCGGACTGCGCGGCCGGGGTGGGGCCGGATTTCCGACCGGACGCAAATGGGACACCTGCGCCAAAGTCGAATCGGATATCCGTTATGTTATCTGCAACGGTGATGAAGGCGATCCCGGGGCTTTTATGGATCGCTGTATCATGGAGGGCGATCCGCATTCGGTTATTGAGGGGATGATTATCTGCGCCTATGCCGTCGGTTCAACTCAGGGATATATTTATGTTCGTGAAGAATACCCGCTGGCCGTTATCAATTTACAGAAAGCTATCGAACTGGCGCGAGAACATGGTCTGCTGGGCGATAATATTATGGGTTCCGGTCTCTCATTCGATATTCATATCAGTCGCGGCGGCGGTGCCTTTGTCTGTGGCGAGTCCTCGGCCCTGATGAAATCGGTGGCCGGTGAGGTTGGTGAACCGCGAGCCAAATATGTCCGCTCGGTCGTCAAGGGATTGCACGATAAGCCGACCGTGCTTAACAATGTCGAATCATTTGCCACGATCCCGGTTATAATCGAAAAAGGCGCTGACTGGTTCAGTGCAATCGGAACCGAAAAAAGTACCGGCACCAAAGCTTTTTCACTGGCCGGCAAAGTAAAAAATACCGGATTGGTCGAGGTCCCGATGGGTGTTACTTTGCGCGAAATAATTTTCGATATCGGCGGCGGTGTGCCCGACAAGCGGACCTTCAAAGCGGTCCAGACCGGCGGCCCGTCGGGCGGCTGTCTGCCCGCCGAAAAACTCGATCTGCCGGTCGATTTCGATACGCTTACCGAAGCCGGCTCGATGATGGGTTCGGGCGGTATGATCGTTATGGACGATCGTACCTGTATGGTCGAAGTCGCGCGCTATTTTCTCGAATTTCTGGTGGCCGAATCATGCGGCAAATGTGTTCCCTGCCGCGAGGGTTTATATCAACTCCATAAATTATGCAGTAAAATCTGTGATGGTGAAGCGGCCGAGGATGACCTGGTGCTGATGGAAAAGCTGTCGAAAACGATTCAGGTCGGTTCGCTGTGTGGTCTGGGACAATCGGGGCCGAATCCATTTGTCAGCACTCTGTTGTATTTCCGCGATGAATATCTGGCGCATATTCGCGATAAAAAATGCCCCGGCGGTGTTTGCCGCAAGCTGATTACCTATACGATAAATAAAGACTGCACCGGGTGTCTGGCTTGTATTGCGGTGTGCCCCAATAATGCCATAACCGGGGAAAAGAAGAAACTGCATGTGATAAATCAGGACCTCTGCGACCAGTGCGGCGCCTGCTACGCCGTATGTACTTAT
>CAZJLX010000524.1:0-2221 GCA_964546545.1 uncultured Ignavibacteriaceae bacterium
TCCAAATCCAAAGGAAGCACCCGATGTTATATAACTTTTCTTGCGACGGGCATCCATCGTCTCTTCCTCAGTGATGGCAAAACGGTCCACTTCCGACTCAATTTGGCTTTTATCCGCAACTGCTTTCGCCAGTTTACGCAGGGCCACATCGAGATCATCGACCGAATTGGCCGGGAAGCGGTCTGAAAAAACGACTTCCTTGGAAACCACCGATATTAGTTTCACTTCGGCCGTAATCCGGCCACCCAACTGGGTCAGCGAACCGATAATCGCATTGTTTACTCCGAGTGCGTAACCGTACTCCGAGGCACAGCTAATGGCGTGGCAGGTGGCATCATCGATACCTTTCGC
Source organism: uncultured Ignavibacteriaceae bacterium (assembly GCA_964546545.1). Lineage (GTDB taxonomy): Bacteria > Zixibacteria > MSB-5A5 > GN15 > PGXB01 > CAZJLX01. The sequence goes on from CAZJLX010000524.1 coordinate 352, forward strand.
GGCCAGCCCGCTCTCCATGTCGTCGCGGGACATAACCGCATATTTTCCGGTTCCCCCCAGCTCGTTGCGGAAAATATGTGATGCCGCTTCGCTGGTCTGGGCATCGACACCGATCGTCTCAAAATCAAAAACCGCTATTTTCTCCGCGCCAAACGCGACGGCAGTGGTTAGAATCAAAATCAATGATGCGAATAATAACTTGCGATACATTTTCTCCTCCTTGCAAAGACAATCCATTAAATATAGTCTTAAATTACGCCTGTTCAATTTGATTTGTCAACCGATAATTTTGATTTTTCGGTTTCGCTCCAAATATTTAAAATCGATAAAATTATCGTTTTAATCAAAATGAGGTTGTGCACAACGGCTTACTGTCGACCCGAAATAACTTTGTCACTTTATCCAGATACTTAATATCTGAAATTTCCGCACGCTTATATTTGTAAAGCGTTTTGAAATCGACAACGCCCAGAATCAAAGACGAAAACTCGGCGATATCCAGGCATATTTCTATATCAAATTCGCCTTTGCCGAACAGACTTGCCCGTCCGCGGTCAAATTGAATCAAATAAGATCCGGCGTTCTTTTTTAGAAAGCTGTCCGTGAGACTCAACTTAAGTTTGACGGTTTGGTCGGCAAAATTATGATTCTTTAACATCAAAAACAGCTTTTTGATATCGATTACCCGATACATCAACCCGACCCCCTGGCTGTTACTTTCATGTCCGACCGGGCTAAGATAATTGTCGGTAAAATTGCGCGGGTCAAACGGCAGAAAATGGAAATTGTCATCCTGAGTGGAATAAATGATATAGCGAACCTGATCGGCCTGGCTGTTGAGAAATGATATTAATTCCAGAAAGACATCGCGGTTTTCATAAATCAATTCGGCGATCTGTAAATCATTTAAAATAAAGTTATCATCGCGGGCCGATTTAAAATTAAAGACCATATAGCCGCTTATTTTCCCGTTCTTTTTATAACCGACTATTTTACTTTTAGGCGTCTCAAAGCGCATCATTTCAAATCTGCATTTTTTCATCATGCCATGTGTTTTGTTGGCATACCGGTCATAACAGCGCATCATCGCCGGAAAATCCTTTTTGCTCAGAAAAAAAATATGTTTTTTTCCCTCCCCTTTGGGGAGATCGGCCGGCCTAAGGCGGTACCTGTTCATCTTTGTACCGTAACCGAAACCCATTTTACGATAAAAATCGGGGCGGAACGGATAAAGGGCGGTTAAGGCGGCGCCTTTTTTCAGGTAGTAATCGAGATAATACTCAATCATCTGTTTGCAGATTTTTTCTTTTTTATGCAACAGGTCGACCGCAACAAAACCGACACCGCCGACGAGAGCGCGCGTTTCAAACAGGGTCATATCGAAATCATACAGCCGCATGACGCCTTTAAGTCGTTTTTTATCGTAATAGCCGTATGTCGCTGAGACTTTTTCGGCGCGTTCAATCGTCTGAATTCGTTTTTTTAGTTTCTTCTTTTCTTCATCCGTATTGATCCCCATCCCCGGATAGGCATTAACTCCGATTTCGACAAAAGAATCATAATCTCCGGGGGCGATTTTTTTTATCTGAGGCATATTTATCTCCCATATAAAACAATAAATCCAATTTTATTATATATAGTATATTTGTCTTTTGACGAAAAGAATTATCAAAAGATTCAAAGTGAGCTTTTTATAAAAATTGTTCCGATAATTTTTAGTTACCGTCCCAGCCGGCCAGCCGCGCCAGAAGCCACCAGAAAGCCTTGCCCTTGCGATAGCAGTTATAGCAGTATGAATGAGCGCAACTATATGAGGCGCAGTCAGGACAGGGATTGGACTGGCAATAATCTTCGCACCACTGGCAGTAAT
>CAZJLX010000525.1:0-2220 GCA_964546545.1 uncultured Ignavibacteriaceae bacterium
TTTGCCGTCCGGCAAAACAGATAAACTGGCTGATCTGCGACAATTGGCCGGAATGAGCGGTTCAATTTCATCGGACGAAAATTCGTCCGAATTGTATCCGGTAATTCTCAGATCACAGCTTATTCTTGATGCCGTATTGGGTCATGAATACAGATTTAATTATGAAGGCAAAGATGTAAATATGACCTTTGCCGAATACTGCGGAACCGACAATCAGGATATTCTTCGAAATAACCTTGCCGGTATGACAGATATATCGACCGATTTTCAAAACGGCGTAATTTATCTTTCTTTGGAATCACGGTACCCCGGTTTTTCAAAGGTTGTCCTGAATAAATATCTGGAAGAATTAGAGTTGTTTGATCGTCACAAACGCCGCTCCACAGCCACAGATAATGTCCTCTATTTAAAAAGAGAGCTGGCGCTGTGCGAAGATAAGTTGAAAATTGCGGAAGATAGTCTCGAGTCCTTCCAGTTGGCCAACCGCAACTGGGATATGACTTCCAGCCCGGAAATTAATAAAGCAATTACACGACTGAGGCGTGAGGTCGAAATTAAATCGCGGATGTATACCTTGCTGCTGGAACAGTACGAAACGGCCCGTCTCAATGAACAAAAAGATACACCGATTATTAGCGTCCTTGACCCACCGACACTTCCGTTGACCAAATCGGCGCCAAATCGAACCGTATCAGTCTTGTTATCCGGAATCGTCACTTTTGCGATTTTAACATTAATTTTAATAATTGTCGAAAATATTAAGCGAAGATGTTATCAAAACGATGAAAAATCGCTCGAAAAATTAAGCAGTAACATTACCGAAGCATTTCCACGATCGACTCAGGCGCTAAAGCTGGTGCGTCGCGTTAGGCAGAAGGAGACTGTCTGATTGCCATAAAGAAATCTTTCTAAACAGTCAGAAAGACTGATGTATTAACAGGATGTTAACGCAAACAGGATGTTTGTTTTGAAAATCAATACCTCTCAAATAGCCGTAATTTTCTTAATCATTGCACTGTCCGCAATATCAGTTCAGGCAGATATTAATCTTCCCTGTGGCCGCGCACCTTTTAATTTGGAATATCAGTTATTGTACCAAAAAATGGTTCAATCGCAGGATTTGTCGATAATGCCACCGACCGGACCGGTAAGATTAAACAAATTTGCCCGGCAACTGACTCTCTCCCCCTCTCTTCATCTACTGAATAACGGCAATGAAAACAAAATTCGGCTAATAACTTTAACAGGCGAGCAGTTACAGGCAAAAACAGATTATAAAGCGCTGGATCTTTTTTCTACCAGCAGCGGCTTTTATTACAAACCATCTTCCTTGTTTGAATCTCTTCTATTAATAAGATTGGATCGCGAACGCGCTCTTGATCCCGACTATACCGGTAAAAAGTGGCACGGCCTGGCCGGTGATGTCGAAATCGCGATGATTTCGTTTAACAAAGGTGGAATAAACCTAAGTTTCGGTCGGCAACGGCTTTTCTGGGGACCACAGTCTGTTAATTTGATACTGTCGGAAACCGCCGAACCGCTCGATATGTTCTCCGCCGAATTTAAAAAGGGTCGCCTTCAATTCAGTTTCCTTTTTGCCCGACTTGACGATAGTCGTCCCGATTCAGCCGATTTTGCCCGCTACCCAAATTACGGTTTCGATGATAATCGGTATCTGGCCGGACATCGGCTGGATATCAGGCTGTTTAAAAATCTCCGATTAGGCCTTTTTGAAACCTCTCTTTTCGGCGGTGAGGGACGTTCGCCCGAGCTGTACTATTTAAATCCGCTACAGTTCTTTCATGCCATCCAGCTCAATGATAACAATGATGATAATACTATTCTCGGTTTTGACTTTACTTTTTTGCCTTATCGCGGCTATAGTCTGTATGGTCAGATGATTATAGATGATTTCCAGATAGACAACAGCGTTCAGGGCGATCAGGAACCGGATGAAATTGGCTATATGATAGGTCTTTTCAAATCGGGAAAAGTGAGCACTTTTTCACCCGATTTGAAAATAGAATATGTCAGAATCGCCAATCGAACTTATCACCAGAGACAGGCCCGCAATCGGTATCTTTATCGCAATGAACTTTTGGGGCATCCGCTTGACTGCGATGCTGACTCGCTCTCGCTGAAATTTCGTTTCTGGCCCAAATGTTTGCAGTCTATTGAAATCGAGACGGCCTACACGCGACATGGCGAGGGTTCGATTTA
>CAZJLX010000526.1:0-2220 GCA_964546545.1 uncultured Ignavibacteriaceae bacterium
ATTCTAATAGATAATAACTTTCTACAACATTTGTGTAATCATAGGAGTTATTCGGAATATCTGAACAGAATCAATACGCTTCGTAAGCAAGACAAACTTCATCTGCATTTTAGTCTTTATCCTTTTTATGAACAGATTATTGGAATAAACTCGGATGATAGTTTTTATAAGGCGAAAACCTTTCTGCAGGAAGCGGCGAGGATTAGTCACCAGAGCCTGTTACCGCATGCTGAGATTTATCTACGCAAGTTAGCAAATGTCGATTCAGAGGATGCTGTTATTGAAGATGACGTTTTTTGGAAGAAAATATTGGATGAATTCATTAAATGCGCTGATTATTCAGAATTCATTAAATTTCTAGGTCCGCTGAAAGCTTATCTTTTAAAAGAGAAGGATGATATACGCGAAAAATCAGAACAAGTTGCTAAGGAGTCAAAAAAATATATCAAAGCAGAAAATATTGAGGAATCAATAGAATTATTTAGGAAAAATAAATCAATTCTAAATGAATTCAGAAAAACTATTTTTGATAATTTAATAAAGAGATTTAAACTTTCAACAGCCGAAAAACTATATCGCGATCACATGGAATTTGTTAAAAGAGTTATATCATTATGTTATCTAACAGACATTTATATATATTATAATCTGAAGCTTACTTATGGAGCCAAACCCCGAAAAAGTGATTATATAGATTTGGAGCAAATAGTTTATTTGGCAGGGTGTGATTATATTGTTACAAATGATCGTAGATATCGTAATTTGATTAATGAGTGCCCGTTTTTTGATTTAAAAGGCCGAGCATTGAAACCAGAAAAGTTTTATTTAATTTTTAATGAGTTAAATTTTATGCTATCGAAGAAAGCTCGCTTTCCGATGTATGTAAAAGCCTATAAGAAAGAGTAAAAATGCAACCCACCTGGACCATACTCGGATGCGGCGCCGGAATCTCGGTCGCCGGTCAAAACACATCATCTTATGTCCTAGAATATGGCGACAAATTATATATGTTTGACTGCGGCGGCGGAGCGGTTTCATCGTTTCTGGTCAATGGTTTCGATCCGGTAAATGTCGATGCGATCTTTATCTCACACACCCACGCCGATCATATCTGCGAACTGAGTCTGTTTATCCAGAAGATGTTTCACACAGATAGAACCGGCAGATTGCCGGTTTATTTGCCGGAAGATGCTGCCAAGCCAATCCGAACGATGCTAGACAGTGGCTACCTGTTCGCTGAAAAATGTGCATTCGATTTACAGCTTTTACCGCTTGCCGACAGTCGCAAACTATCCGACGACACGAAATTATATGCCATACGCAACAGTCACTTACAGGGAAATGTTCAAGTTATACATGACTATGGCTATATTAATAAAATGTTGTCATATTCATTTTTGGTTGAAATTGAGAATAAGCGGCTGCTATATTCTGCCGATCTGGGATCGCTCGATGATATAGAAAACCACCTGGAAAATCTTGACCTGCTGGTTATAGAAACGATGCATATAGATATTCAACAATTGGAAAAAAGACTCTTAAACGGCTCGATTAAACAGACCGTTCTTACTCATATTGGTTCAGAACAGCGGGAAAATATCGAAAAATTCGCCGAATCTTTGGCCGGTCGCTGTAAAATAACTTTGGCCAAAGACAATCTGCGAATTGTTTTTTAAGTTCATCTATTTCCGATTAAATGCGTAATTCATACAATTATAACCAGGGCTGAAAAAGGCAGAGAATTGATTATATGAGAGTTTCGATTGGTGAACGGGATTGCAACGGCGACGGCATCTGCGCCGATATCTGTCCGCAGGTTTTTCGTATGAATGGCAATAGTATCGCCGTGGTGATTGTGGAAAAAGTGCCCGAAAAATATCGGGAAATCTGCCGTGAGGCGGCCGAAATCTGCCCCGAATCCTGTATTCATATATCAGAATAACTCTCTCATATCCGGCGGATTAAAATAATCGGGCGGGAAATTTTTGTCGCATTATCCAGCGGTTTATCCAGATCCCAGTTGTTCCACCATCCGACAAATTCGAATAAATCGGAATGCTCAATAAAGCGTAGAAACTCCTGAGGATAAATGGCGCGATGGACATCTTTGCCGGTTATAGTCAGTTTCTTGCCTTTGTCATCTATATCGAATCTGATTGTTTCCTCGAATGTCTGGCGTGGAAGATTTATCGGTTTCCAGTTAACGGTCGTTTTCACCTT
>CAZJLX010000527.1:0-2219 GCA_964546545.1 uncultured Ignavibacteriaceae bacterium
AGCCAACACAAATTTTTTGGAACTTCAAAAACAGTTTGAAGAGATTGAAAGTGATATTGAATCCGCCCGTAGATACTACAATGCGATTGTCAGGGATTATAATATTAAGACAGAGACTTTTCCATCGGCGATTATTGCCTCGATGTTTCATTTTATGAAAAAAGAGTTTTTTGAAACTGAGTTACCTGAAGAAAAGAAACCTATTAAGCCCGATTTTTCTTAATTATAATAGGGAATTCAATCATGAGGAATCAATTCAAAACGACATTATTTTTTGTGCTTATATTTATAGTTTTGGCGGCTGGTGAGAGTGAGGCACAACATTTTACGATCAAAAATTTTCAATCTGATATAGTTATTGATGAAGATGGCAGTTTCTCGGTTATTGAAACTATAACAGTTAATTTTCATCGGAAAAAGCATGGGATATATCGTGAGATTCCGTTTCGGTATGAAGATGAATTAGGTCATAGTACTTTAATGCCGATTAAGGTTGTTTCTGTGACCGATGAAAACGGAAGAAACCTTACAAATAGAGTGAGTAAAAAGGGAAATGTTGTCAATATTCGAATTGGTGATGCTGATAGATTTGTAGGCGGTGAACAAATTTATGTCATTAATTACAAAGTAACAAACGGTCTGCTTTATTTTGACGATCACGATGAGCTTTATTGGAATATTACCGGTAATTCCTGGGATGCAAAAATTGAAAATGTCAGAGTATCGGTCTTTCTTAATTCGTCAATAAATAGCCAGAATTTGAATTTCGCCTGTTACACCGGAGGGTATGGAGCAAGCGGGTCCGAGTGTAATTTTGTACCCGCCGATAATGGCGGTGAATTTTATACGACGACAACCTTGGAATCTTATGAGGGGTTCACAATTGCTTTTGCCTTTGATAAAGGAATCGTAGCGGAACCGTCAGAGTTCGATAAAATCATGCTCTTTTTAAATCTGTCTGAAAACTGGGGATATATTCTTCCTGTCATTTCGTTTCTATTTATGATTTCTCATTGGAGAAAAAAGGGTCGTGACCCAAAAGTCCGACAGGCAATTATGGTTAAATATAGCCCTCCAAAAATTAACGAAAAAGAGCTTACTGCTGCTGAGGTCGGTTCGCTTATTGACGAGAAACTTGATCCCAGAGATATATCGGCAGGCATGATTGGTCTGGCGGTAAAAGGATTTATAACCATTGAAGAGACTGAAGAGAAAATTTTAATATTCACAAATAAAGATTATAAGATTACGGCTCTAAAAACAGAATTTACTGAACTGACTGAATTTGAACGTTGGCTTATGACCGGCTTATTCCCTGATGGACAAAAAACAGTTATGATTTCAGAGTTGAAAAATAAGTTTTACAAATATCTTCCGAAACTATCAAAAGCTATCTTTAAACAATTGACAGACTACAAATATTTTGCAGCCTCACCGAATTCTATAATTGGCAAATATGTCGGATTTGGAATTATAATTCTTATGCTGACAGGAGCTTCACAATTCTTACTGACAACTTTTGCATATCCATTAAAGCTCATACTTGTTTCAATACTGACAGCTTTACCATTTTTTCTCTTTGCAAAAGCGATGCCTGCCAAAACCAGAAAAGGTGCCCTGGCGCTTGCCGATGTCTTTGGTTTTCAGGAATTTTTAGAAAGGGCTGAAAAAGATAAACTTGAAAGAATGGAAGACAAAGACCTGTTCAGTAAATATCTTCCCTATGCTATCGCACTTGATGTCGTTGACAACTGGGCAAAAGCATTTGAAGGCATTGAGCAGAATATGCCACATTGGTATGCAGGTTCTCATGGGATGACGTATTTTCATCCGGTTGCTTTTTCACAGGCAATAAATGCGACAACCTCACATTTGTCGAAAGTAACATTTTCGGCCCCTCGTGGTTCCGGCACTTCCGGTGGCGGGGGTGGATTCTCCGGCGGCGGTGGTGGTGGTGGCGGCGGCGGAAGCTGGTAAGGGTCGAAAAGTTAGTAGCAATCAATTAGCATAATTCTGTCGGTCTGTTTTTATCGTCGGCCCTGTTTGAAGTTGGTATATTGAATAGATAAAAAAGGCTGAAACGACACAGCCAAGATCTTAGAGACAGTTGTTTCTTGCTGGAAATTAACATGCTACTGTATGCATGTTTTCATAGCCATTGGGAGTATTCTTTCAATTATTGGGAATTTATTATTTTATTATTATTTACTCGAAAAGGC
>CAZJLX010000528.1:0-2204 GCA_964546545.1 uncultured Ignavibacteriaceae bacterium
CCTGAAGTTTATAGGCCCTGATCTTATTCGCCAAACCGATTCCCCGTCCTTCCTGCCGCATATAGAGAAGGACACCGGCTCCTTCTTTTTCTATCATCTGCATCGCATTCGCCAACTGGTCGCCACAATCGCAGCGTGACGAACCGAAGACATCACCGGTCAGGCATTGAGAATGCACCCGCACCAGAACATCTTTCTTGCTCGAAACGTCACCTTTAACCAGCGCCAGATGATGATGATCGTCAAATTTTGATCCATAAAGATGCAGGGTAAAATGTCCATGACGATTGGGAAAATCGACCTCGGTAATTTTATTAACCAGTTTTTCATGATGTCGGCGGTACTCAATTAAATCCTTGACGGTAATCAATTTGAGATCGAATTCTTTGGCCATCTCTTCCAATCGCGGTAGAAGAGCCATCGTGCCATCTTCATCCATTATCTCACAGAGTATCCCAATCGGCTTCAGACCGGCCAGACGAGCCAGGTCAACGGTCGATTCGGTATGACCGGCACGGGTCAGCACGCCGCCGTCACGTGCTTGAATCGGGAAAATATGCCCCGGCCGACAGAGATCCTCCGGCTGAGTATCATCCGATGTCAAAAGCTGCACGGTATGCGCCCGGTCAGCGGCGGAAATACCGGTCGTAACACCTTCGCGGGCATCAATCGAAACCGTAAACCGCGTCCCATGAAGAGCGGTATTGCTTTCGACCATCGGGTGGAGTTTCAGGCGATTGATATTCTGTTTGGTCAGCGGAGCACAGATCAGGCCGCGCCCGTGGGTTGCCATAAAGTTAATCGACTCAGGCGTTACCTTTTCGGCCGCCATAATAAAATCACCCTCATTCTCGCGATCCTCATCGTCGACGACAATCACCATCCGTCCCTTTTTAATATCTTCAATTGCCTCAGGTATAGAGTTAAAATTAGTCATAGTTGCTTACTCCGACGGATTAAAATCCGCTCTCGGTTAGTATATTCAAAGTTAATCCTGTTTTATTCTTACTATTCTTTAAATAATTTATAACATATTTGCCGAGAATATCGAACTCAAGGTTAACCGATTGATTTTTCTTTAAATCAGTCAGAGTCGTCTCGGCCTGGGTGTGAGGAATTATATTCAAAGTCAGGCTGTTCTTTTTTACGATATTGACCGTCAGGCTAATACCGTTGACAGCAATTGAGCCTTTTTCCACGACCAGATCGTTAAATGAGTCGGGAAAGTCAATCTCAATCTCCAGCGACTCACCGATATTTCTTAAACCGGCGATTTGTCCCAAACAGTCAATGTGGCCGGTCACATAGTGCCCACCCATGCGGCTGGTCGGCAGTAGCGCCCGTTCCAGATTAACCATCGAGCCGTTTTTATAGCTGTTTAAAATCGTCAGGCGAGCCGTCTCCTGGGAGGCTTCGACCTCAAATTCTTTTTTGTTAAAAGCGGTCAGTGTCAGACAACAACCGTCGACCGCAATCGATTCGCCGATAAGTACATTTTCGAACGGGCGATCCGGCCGGATAGTCAATATTTGATAATTGCCCCTTGTTTTAAGCCCGGTAATTTTACCGGTCGTTTCAATAATTCCGCTGAACATCAGCTTTTGCCCCTTCCGTTTTTCGGATAGGCAATTATCAGCAAATCGGGTGCACAGGATAAGTCGTATTTTATTTTATCCATCCGAATCGCCTTGTCTATTTTGTCGATGCCCAATTGCCCGATTGTATTTATTCCCGAGCCGATTATTTTGGGAGAAAGAAAAATATAGTACTTATCGACCAGCCCGGCTTTGATAAATGAGGTCGCTAACGCCGAACCGCCCTCGACCAAAATGGAACTGATTCCAAACCGCCCTGCTTTTTCCAGAAAATCATCCAGCGACAGGTTTTGCCCGTTTTTCTTAATAGACCAACTGATCAAATTTTTGACCCTGAATTTATCTGTGGCTGAAGAAGTCGTCGCCAGAATTGTTCTGGCATCCTGATTATTCTTAAATAACTTTGTTGAACTATTAAACTTCGGATGAGCCGACAGGATTATGCGATATGGATTTCGGCCCTTTATCGAGCGCACGGTAAGCTGCGGATTGTCGGTTCGAACCGTCTCCGCCCCAACCAGAATTGCGTCCGATTCGGCTCGCAGGCGGTGAACCAGTTTTCTGGATTTCGCTCCGTAATTGTGCAACACTAGACATGCCCGCCATTGT
>CAZJLX010000529.1:0-2202 GCA_964546545.1 uncultured Ignavibacteriaceae bacterium
ATCTGTTGGCGGGCTATCAAATTAAAGATATCATCTGTTCCCGTAACGAATTGTCCAAATCATATTCAATCTCAACTGAGAACGGTTCCGAGAACATTCGGCCAACTATCCATGAAACAGCGCAACTTGGTGCTGTGGAATTGGTTGTCAAGAATGGTGACCTTATTGTCAGGAAATAGCATTTTCCGCAGCAGAGACTGTAAAGAATATCCGGCAAATTCCCGATAAGATATAAGAAATAGGTAGATTACACGAAATCGGTCTATACAGGGGAAAACGGTATTTATTATGAGTTTAGCTGGTAATTTAAAAACGGTATCGTTCCCTGATATTTTGCAATTGCTGGCCACCGGCAAAAAAACAGGGACATTACAGATAATTGCCACGGCGCGGGAAAAGGAAATCGCGTTTGAGAATGGCAATATAATTTATGCCTCATCGATTAATGCCTCGGAAGATCTGCTTGGTAATCTCCTGCTAAAACGAGGTAAAATATCCAAGGCCGACTTGGAGCAGGCGATAACGCTCCACAAACAGACCGGCCGCCAACTGGGGACCACCCTGGTAGATATGAACCTCTTCGAAAAAGAAGAGGTGATTGATTGCCTGAAGATGCAGATAGAGGAAATCGTTTATAATCTTTTCAGCTGGGAAGAGGGCGATTTCAAATTTATCGAAAATCGGCTGCCGAAAAACGTCCCCTATTCGGTCGAACTGAGTACGATGAATGTCTTAATGGAGGGCACTCGGCGTGTCGATGAGTGGATTGAGATTCAGAAAATATTGCCGCCCGATGATGTTAAATTAAAATTAACGATGATGCCGAACACCAAAAAGGATGAAATTACTCTCACTCTCGATGAGTACCGTATCCTGTCGCTGATAAATGGTGAACGGGCCCTGCCCGATCTGTTGGAGGCCTCGCCGATTGGTGAATTCGTAACGCTGCGGGCATTGTATAAATTAATTATTGCCGGCCTGGTTCAATCGGCCGGAAAAGCCGATGAAAACAGTCGCGAATTGAATAATGAAGAAGAAGTCATTCTTTCAATATTATTTACATTGTACAATAATTGTTTCTATCGGGTACGAAAAATTGTCGAAGAGATCGTCGGCGACGAGAATCCGATGCTGAATAAATATCTGGCCTCTTTCCGTCAGAGCTGGCTCAAATATTTTCCGGGTTTTGACCCGCATACAAATACCAGCCCGACTTTTGACAAATTCCACATTGAAATTTTAAAGATTCCCCAGTCGGTGCGGATGCATACGGTTATGGCCGCCCTGGAGGGGATGTTAAGTAACCAGCTTGAATATGTTTATTATTTCCTCGGTATAGGCGTCTATCGACATACGATAAACAGAATCAGAAAAGAGGTCACCGAACCGCTGGCCTTAAATCGTGAACTGGTAAAAAGATTCCAAGTCGACCAGAATTTTTTAAATTCGATAAAAAAAGCGGAAAGAGTCGTCAAATTGGTGAAAGGTGCCACATAATGAAAAAGTCATTTTATATAGCGGCCGCCACAGTCGGCACAATTATCGCCGCAGTTTCACCGGCTGCGGCTTCAATAAACATGAGCAATTTTTATAATACGACATCTATTATACATGTCATTATAATGCTGTTGGCCTTAATTTGTCTGGCCTGGGCGATGAAAATATTATCCTATGTTCGCGGGGGATTGATGTCAAAAAGCTGGCAGATGTTTGTCCTCGGATTCGGCTTTTTATTAATCGGGCAGGTTGTCGCATTATGCCAGAACGCCGGGCTTTTTGCGCTTCCGGAAAGCTTTTCTTTGCTGGTTTATCTTCTGATGGTTATAACTTGGCTGGTCGGATTATATAGAACAAGAAAAATATTAGGATAAGATATTTATTTGACATAAGTATATTAGGTAGTTATAATTACAATAGGGATAAAATTTGGAATCCCCAAGCTTTTGAAATATACAGGCTTGACGGCCGGGTTGGAGCAAGATTATGGCTGCAGTTGCTGAACTTGATGATCGCATTGCAAAATGTAATAAAATTCTGAGTGAGAATCCGAACTCTCAGATTTTTGCGGCGCTTTCCGAGGCCCTGAGAAAAAAAGGCGAAGTGGATAAGGCCTTTCGTGTCTGCCAGACCGGTCTTAAGATTCATCCCGATTACGGTTCGGCTCATCTGGTGATGGCCAAAATCAATCTTGACAAAGGGATG
>CAZJLX010000530.1:0-2201 GCA_964546545.1 uncultured Ignavibacteriaceae bacterium
GGTTCTGCGGAAAGGTCATCAATAGCCGAGGGCGGAATCTGATCTTCCGGAGTCGTTTCGGCAATATTGGAAATATCCGACCAGTTATTGACTTCATCGGCGACCTTGATAGCGAAATAGTACTTGGTATTGGTTTGGAGATTATCGATAGTCATCGAATCGACCGAACCGGCAGACTGCGGAGTCGGTTCACCGCTGACCTGCGTGGCCGAGCCCCAGTTGGCCTCACTGATAGTTGATAATGAATAACGAATATCATACAGCGTCGCGGTTCCTGTCGCGCCATCATCACCGGTCGCTGTCCAGGCAAGAATCGCTTCATCATCATTTGGTCCCGGCACCGCCGTCAGATTGGCGACCGCCAGCGGGATAGTAGTGTCAACCGTAGTAAAATTACGCACCGGCGACCAACTGCTCCAGCCGCAGTTATCATTGGTACGAACGCGCCAGTAATATGTCGTCTGCTGGCTTAAACCGGAAGCGGAATATAATGAACCGGAAGTGGAAAAATCGATATTCGGCGAACCGAAGTCGGAATTATTATCGACCTGAACCTGGTACTGCGTGGCGCCGCTGATATCGGACCAGTCAAGCAGGACCGGCATGGTAATATTCGTCGCTCCATCGTTGGGTAAAGCCAGCAATGGCGCATCAGGCGACGGGCAATCGGTTGTGAAATTCCAGACCGATGACCAGTTGGACCAGCCTATATCATTATGCGCCCGGGCACGCCAGTAATATGTCGCCCCTTCAACCAGGTTTGAAATAACAGATTGAGAGAGTGCCAGACTGCTGTCCAAAAGCGGCGTCCCGAAAGAGGATGTTTCATCGACCTGAAGCTGATAGAGATCAACGTCGGCAATATCGTTCCAATTCAATGTTATCGGCTGGGTTAAATCAGTCGCACCATTAGATGGCGAGGCCAGCACCGGCGGATTGGGTACGGTTGGCTCTTCGAGTGTTGTCACCGAACTGATATTCGACAAGCCGGACCAGTTGGGAATTTCATCAGCCGTTTTAATTGCGAAATAATAGGTTGTAGCGGCACTTAATCCGCTGACTGTAAATGATTCGGAACTACCGGCAGACTGTGGTGACGGTTCACCACTCACCTGTGTGGCAACATCCCAATTGACATCACTAATACTCGAGGTTGAATAACGAATATCATATTGACTGGCAGTCCCGCTGCCGCCATCATCACCGGGAGCTGTCCAGCTCAAGACTACTTCATCTTGCGTCGGACTTCCGGCATTAAGGTCGGCCACATTGGCCGGTGGCGTCTCCTCAGGATCGGTCGTCCGGCTGATCACGTTGGATAATGGCGACCAGTTGGGCACTTCGTCACAGGATTTAATCGCAAAATAGTAAGTCGTCCCGGGTAACAGACCGGTTACTTCAAATGACTCGGCGCTGCCGGCCAATTGCGGCGACGGTATCCCGCTCACCTGAGTTGCGGCGCCCCAGTTGGCATCGCTGATATTCGACAGCGAATAACGTATATCATATTGTGTAGCGGTTCCGCTGGAACCATCATCTCCCGGCGCCGTCCAATTAAGAATAATCGAATTCGGCGAGGCCGGTGCGGCATCCAGACCGGCCGCAGATAATGTCCCTGCCGTAAAAAACAGCATCAGGAATATGATCCCCGATACAGTTATCAGCGGCCTGATAGTAAATTTCGTTTCAGTTAACCCCATGCTTGTTTCCTCTGCGTATTGTTAAAAAACATATAGCAGGATAACTACCTACAAATTGCGTGCCTGATTGGAACATCCTTAAATGGCCACTATAACCGGCTTGGCGGTTATGATTTGGCTGATATTAGATTTGTTGAAATCAAAGTGAAAAGCGGTTCATTTCTCGCACACTGTTCAAATATTAGATAGATCATTTTAAATTTTTCGATTTAAATGGGAAATGGTATAAAAATAAAAAACAATAAAAAACCCGCCCGATTCTACTTCTCTCAGGCGGGTCTGATAACTTTAAAATGTCTTCGAACCTATCGTCCGAATAATTTTCCAATTAAAAGTTCATGACAAAGGCCGACTGTATTCTCAAATTATCGGCCGTCTGCATTGTCGTGGAACTGATCTTATGATCGGTTTCCCACTGGGAGACTTCAACAGCGATAGTAACCTGATCGACTATATCATAACTGATATTTCCGAAATAACATGAGTTTTTGGCCAGTCCAG
>CAZJLX010000531.1:0-2201 GCA_964546545.1 uncultured Ignavibacteriaceae bacterium
AATCATTTTTTGCGGCCTTTTATGCGCCGGTGAGAGAGCAACTGTCTATTTTCGCCGATACATTAACCGTCCTGGAGGAGGTTAAAAGGAGGGGCCATAAAATCGGTCTGATTTCCAATACCATTTTTCCCGAGGAGTATCATCGCCGCGAACTGGAGTTTTTCGGCCTGTTAGATTATTTTGATTTTATGCTGTTTTCGGTGTCGTTTGGCTATCGAAAACCGCATCGGTCGATTTTTGATAAGGCGGCGGAATTGTCAAACCTTAAACCGAATCGGCTTTTGTATATCGGTGACAGATATCTCGAAGATGTCCGGGGACCGCGTGATTGTGGCTGGAACGCGATATTGAAATACCATGAAAATCGGGACTATCCTGATCCAATGCCTGAAGATACAATTGTGGTTAATTCATTGGCAGAAATGCTTGATTATATATAGAATTGATTGACGAATTTAAACAATATTAATATATTCTTATCTTAATTTCGTATCGGATACAAAGGAGGAATTATGGATCAAACCGAACTTCTACTGCAGGAAATCACAAACGCTTTCGGAACCTCAGGTTATGAAAATGCCGCCCGCGAGGTTATGGCCCGTTATATGGCAGATTATGTCGATATTAGCCATGATAAACTGGGTTCTTTAATTGGAACAAAAAAAGGCAAATCGGAATCTCCGCGAGTCGCGGTTGTGGGACATCTTGACGAAGTCGGCTTTATGGTCAAAGAAATCACGCGTACCGGCTATATCAAATTCCTTCCGCTCGGCGGTTGGTGGGGGCACGTCGCTCTCGCCCAGCGCGTCTGGATATTAACCTCAAAAGGACCGGTCCTCGGAGTTGTCGGTTCAACACCGCCGCATCTTCTGGAAGAAAAGGAACGTGAAAAGGTCCTGAAAATATCCGATATGTTTATTGATGTGGGCGTTATGGATAAATATGACGTCAGTAAAAAACTGGGCATCCGTGTCGGTGATTCGATAATCCCCGACTCACAGTTTACTATTATGAATCATAATAAAATGTATATGGCCAAAGCGTTTGATAATCGAGTCTGCTGCGCTATGGTTATTGATATTTTAAAACATTTTAATAAGATGGTGCATCCGAATACGATTCTGGGTATTGGAACGGTACAGGAAGAGGTCGGCTTACGTGGTGCCCGGACAGTCGCTCATGCGGCCAATCCGGATGTGGCAATTATCCTTGATGTTAATATCGCCCGGGATATCCCGCCCGAAACAGATTACAGGATATCCGAGAAATTAGGTGGCGGGCCGGGGATATTGGTGTATGACTACGGAATGATACCCAACCAGCGGCTGAGGCAGCTGGTCATGCGAACCGCCGAGGAAAAAAAGATACCGTATCATCTCAGTTCACTGGAACGCGGTGCCACCGACGGCGGATCGATTCATCTTAGCCGCGAGGGGGTACCGACCATCTTTATCGGTTTGCCGACAAGATACATCCATTCGCATAATAGTATTATTTATCGTAAAGATTATGACAATATGGTCAAATTGACCATTGAGGTTATTAAAAAGCTGAATAAAAAGACGGTCGAATCACTAACCGAAATATAGAAATACAAAGAGGTAATCTAATGGCTCTGCGATTTACCAATACAATGACACGAAAACTGGAGGAGTTCAAACCGCTCGAGAATAATCATGTTCGGATGTACACCTGCGGACCAACTGTCTATAACTATGCCCATATTGGTAATTTTCGCACTTATATGTTTGAGGATCTTTTAAGGCGTTATCTGAAATATAAGGGCTATAAAGTTACGCAAGTGATGAACCTGACCGATATCGATGACAAGACAATTCGCAGTGCGAAGGAGAAAAATATTTCGCTCGAGGAGTACACCGCCGGATATAAAAATGGCTTTTTTGAGGATCTCGATCAACTTGGTATCGAGCGGGCCGAATATTACCCGGCCGCGACGGAGCATATCCCCGAAATGGTGGCGCTGGTCGGCAAGCTGGTCGAGAAGGGAATCGCCTACCAAAGCGGCGGAGATTATTACTACAAAATTTCCGCCTTTCCCGAATACGGCAAGCTGTCGCACATGAAGCTCGAAGGTCTGAAAGCGGGTGCGCGAGTGGCGAGTGACGAATACGAAAAGGAACAGGTGTCGGATTTCGCGGTGTGGAAAGGCTGGGACGAGGCCGATGGCGATGTCTATTGGG
>CAZJLX010000532.1:0-2195 GCA_964546545.1 uncultured Ignavibacteriaceae bacterium
ATCTGACTGATCGCAGGAATCCATCGCCGGTTGACTGGTATTACTGGCGGGGTCTGAATAATATCATTTTAGACAGGGCCATGAACGCGCTACGTCAAAATCCTCCTAAAGCAGTCTATATGCAGGCTTATTCAGAAGAAGATTATAGCCGGACATCGAATATTCTGCCTTATAATACGAATAGTCCGTATCGCCCTATGTTCCTCTTTATAAAGGACAGATATACCGCGGTCGAAGAAGTGGGCGACATATTTCTTTTTTTGCCCAAATAGTCATCCGAAACATCCCTACAATTTTTAAAATAGACCGTATATTTTAAAATTGCGGTTTGAACACTCAAATGTTAGTTTTTGTGTTCAACACCTAAGGTGTAAATTGTTTTTTTTGAGGTGCTAAAATGCTGATACAATTTTCAATATTCCCGGTTGGCGGAAATGAGTCGGTTTCGGGTGAGGTGTCAAAAATTATTGATTTGATCGACAAATCCGGACTGACCTATAAAACATCGGCGATGTCAACCATCATTGAGGGCGAGTGGGACGAAATAATTAAATTGGTCAATAACTGCCGTTTGAAATTGAGGGAAAACAACGATCGAATCTATCTGGTGCTGACAATGGATGACCGTAAGGGCGCGACCGGTCGTTTGGACGGCAAGGTAAAATCAATTGAGGACAAACTCGACAGAAAAATAAAATCGTAGTAAATGAGGTACTGAAATGTCTGCTTTCAGAGTAGTTTTAATAACCGCTCCGCATGCCAAAGCGGAGGAAATAGGTCAAAAGATTGTCGAAGATAAGCTGGCCGCCTGCGTCAACATCATTGACCGGGTGAAGGCGATTTATCGCTGGAAAGGTGTGATAAAGAAGGACGCCGAGTCGCTTCTGATTGTCAAAACGACCACCAAAAAGGTTGAAGGTTTGATACGATTTATTCGGCAGCAGCATGCCTACGAAGTCCCGGAGGTGATTGCTATGACTATCTCCGAAGGTAATCCTGATTATCTCAACTGGCTTGATGACGAAACCAGCATATGAAATCCCGCAAAGTGGAGGATGGCTGGTTACTTCGGCTTGAAAAGGGGGAGCCGGTTATCGAATCTCTCACCGGTTTTATCAGGGAGCAGCATATTCCGGCCGGATTTATAACCGGTATGGGAGCAGTGACCAATGCTACCGTCGGCATTTACAGCCCGGGAAAAAAGGAGTATATTAAAAAATACTTAAGCTGTGATCTTGAGGTCGGCAATCTAACGGCCAATATTGCCTGGCTGGAAGATAGCGGCGAGCCGTTTGTCCATACCCATATCACGCTCTCGGATCAAAGTCTGAGAGCGATTACCGGCCATCTGTTCGAGGCGACCGTATTGGTTACTCTGGAAATATATATTCGGGTCTTCAATCAAAAACTGATAAGAAAAGAAGATCCAAAAATTGGTTTTAAGTTTTGGGAACTTTAAATACAGATAATCCGATTATCACACTTACGACTGATTTTGGTCTGAGGGATAATTATGTCGGCATTATCAAAGGTGTCATATCATCGATTAATTCGAAAGCCAGAGTAATCGATATTTCACATAATCTTCCCGCTTTTAATATTGTGGCGGGTAAGTATCTTCTGGAGACTTCATATAAAAGTTTTCCCGAAAACAGTATCCATCTTGCGATTGTCGATCCGACCGTCGGCACTGCGCGCAATCCGATATTGATTGAAACCGGCCACTATTATTTTATTGGACCGGATAACGGGCTAATTTCATTTCTGCATAGCTCGGAGATCAAGCGGGTAATAGAACTTACGCGGCGGAAATATTTCCTGTCGCATATATCATCGACTTTTCACGGGCGGGATATATTTGCGCCGGTCGCGGCTTATTTGTCGCTCGGTATCGAACCGGATCAATTCGGACCTCGACTGAAATCGATTGTCAGAATCAGGCAAAAGAAAGGCAGCTCGATCGGCAAAATACTTTATATCGATTCGTTTGGCAATCTGGTGACATCGTTTAAGCAAACCGACTTACACAAAAGGTATGTTGTTTATCTTGAGGGTATAAAAATCGGCCGGGTGCGGAAAACTTTTGGCTCGGTCAAACCGGGGCGTCCTCTTTGCCATATCAACTCCTTCGGATATCTGGAGATAGCGATAAATCAGGCCTCGGCGGCAGAGATATTCGGAATCGATTATGCGAC
>CAZJLX010000533.1:0-2184 GCA_964546545.1 uncultured Ignavibacteriaceae bacterium
TTGTAGATATCAATAATATTAATATGGACTATTAAGGCCACATAGTTGGTATAACATATTTGGAAAGGTGTATTCTTAATAATTGTCCGGACTCGGTTGTCCATAATTGGAACCTTGCACCAAAGGTAATGTATCTTGGGCGAAAATATGCCGTGGAAATATTGCTCGCTTATATTTTGTCAATTTTCAAACACACTCAAAGTTTTATATTGTTGTAAGACCACAAATAAGCGGGGATATTATACGAATTTCGCAACTTTTTACAGTCTGATAAAACGGGTGCGATAGGGGAATTTCAGTCAATCTTAGAATCCATATTATAGTCTCTACACTTTTCATTTCTCATGATTCCTATTTTCCCTTGCCGACGTTCTCTGTATCTGAAGAAATTTTCTAGATGGTTTCAACCAGTCAGCCTTTAACAGGACAAATAGTATAATGGCAGAGATAAATATTGCGACTAATCCACCTTCCACACCAAAGTTTCCGCCCGTTAGCAGATCAGGTCCGCTGACATCGGTTAACAGAAAGCTGTTGCCAGGGGACGTGCCACTCACTTTCATCCCCGCGACTGGTCCTTGAGTGAAATTCCAAGCCATGTGCAAACCTATGGGTGTCCAGAGAGAGCGCGTTTTCAGATAAGCCACAGTATATAATAACCCATGAATAAAAAGAAAAATGGCAGCAAGGATTGAAAAATCGGGATTCAAGATATGACCGAGAGAGAAGATCGAGTTAATGATCACAGCCGCGGCAAAAACGCCTACCCCCTCACTTAAAACCTGAAAAAGATAGCCCCGGTTGATAAGTTCCTCGATACTGGCAAAAACAAAATATATCCCCAGATAGAAGATGAACATGTTCGTATCCGTAAGAGTAATCCCGGCCCACTCAACGGAAATCCAGCCAAAAGCCAGCAAAGCAAAAAAAACCAGCCCAAGGTTGACGAATCCCAATCCAAAACCGATCAATATCTCTCTCAAGCTTGAGGTCCAGAAATTAAGTCCGAGCATAGCCGGGGATCTATGGTCTACCCATTTAAGCATAATCCAAGCAGCTAAAACAAAACTGATATTTAGGAAAAAAACAAATACCAGATTCGTAATCGATTCAAGTTCGGTTTCACCGGAATCCAAAGGCAGGATCTTAAGGATGGGAATAAAAGGAACGAACATTATTATCCCAATAAGAATATATATGATCATTCTCCATATTACCCGGAGATCCCCTTGTTTAGTATGCAATATCTTCATTCTAAAGCGTTTAGGCGACTCTTCATTATTTCATATGGCCATATTACAATTATCTACGCACATGACCGGAAAATGTTACATCTTTGACAGGAGTGAATCGACGAATTACATATTTATGAAGTAGATCAGGTTCCCGCAAATCTGCCAATTCGCTTTGGTGAATCAACCAGTAGGAAATTAAATTATTCAACGGATCGATATGTTTAAAAATCGTATAAATCAAAGCGGGGTTGACGATCCCGAACACAGGACTTTTCATCTTTAATTTCAGTTCAATTAAAAGCAGGGGGGCGGCGTTACATAGACAGGATTTTTCGATTTAATTTCAGATTGTGTAAGAGAATTTGAGTCAATATCGCGGAGCAAAGATTAGTATGGCTTCTCTTCAAGTTCGAATGTGAAAGACAGGCTATTTATTCAATACAGGGAATTTTCTGCTTCCGACTGTTCTTTATTATGGAAAAAGAGTGGTTCTTCTAATGATCAATTGTGCTTGAAATGTCGGGAATAAAAAAGTTGGAAAAATATCAGCGAATTGCCATCGAGAATCAACTTAGTGCGAGCAATTGACCTTCTTTCGAGTATTTATTGTGTGCGTTACAGGCCAGGCTGTTGGTGAAAAAATCGGGCAAAATTAAAGCAACTTATTGTCTTGACACCGGCACCCGAAAAAATATATTGGGAAATAATTAGAGTCCGATTGCGTGCCCATTAAGGAGTGACGAAACTATGCGGATTATCAGCATATCCCGGGGAAGCCAACATGCCGGTATGGAGTTTGCCAAAATTCTTGCCGACAAACTGGGTTTCGAATGCGTCAGTCGGGAGGATCTCCTTGAGGAGGCAACTCGCCAGGGAATTCCGGTGGGGAAGCTCGAAACAGAAATCGTTAAGCCGCATATCCATTCCGGACGACTGGCGGCCGAACTGG
>CAZJLX010000534.1:0-2178 GCA_964546545.1 uncultured Ignavibacteriaceae bacterium
GATGCCGGTGAAAGCGAGCGGGAAAGCCATCGTCGAGCGCATCGCGTCAGCCAGGTTGCCTTCGGATAAAACCTCGGATTGGCCGGTAACAATATCGGTTGTAATTGATCGAAAGGGTATCGGGAGACGATTGAAGTCGCCGTCTGATATATAATTGGAGCGAAGAGTAAGGCGGGTCAGAAGATCGGATAGTTTTTGTCCGGCCGTCAGCGCCTGGGGAATGTAAGGAGCAAAATTATCGAATCTGAGTGATAACAAAAATCTTTCCTTTTCCTGTCTCTGAGTCAATAACATGCTGGTTCGTGAAGGGCGGTTGGAAAATAGTGACCCGAAGTCGGTTTCCCTTATGACTTTATCCAACTCCTTGGCCGAGAAACCGGAGGCATATAAACCGCCGATAATACCGCCGATCGATGTTCCGGCAATTGCGCGGATAGCCAGGTTGTTTTCTTCGAGCGCCTGCAAAACGCCCACCTGAGCCAGGCCGCGGGCACCGCCGCCGGAAAGGGCCAGTCCGATACGATAATGCCCCTGTGGCGAATGGTTAACATTACCGTCCCAGCCAACAATAATTCGGGTACTATCTGTTGCTGAACATAGTGGGGAAGCCAGCAATACTATAAGAAAAAGAATAAATGTTTTCACTTGCCAATCATCTGTTAGTTTCCTTTTAATTAGTCTGATAGATTATTATATTGATGATTATGGAAAAGCAAGTAATATCATCTGGTTTAACGCGCGCCGACTCACAAAAAATAAGATCATTATCCACCAAGAAAGGTCGTGATCAATACGGTCAATACCTGGCCGAGGGTGTTCGTCTTCTTGAGGAAGCTTATAATTTTAATGTCCGTCCCCAAAAAATTGTTTTTGCACGGGCAGTAATATCCGACCGGGGTTTTAAATTAATCGACAAATTCAGGGCAAAAAAAATTCCGATAATAGAAATCTCAGCTCGTTTGTTGAACTCGCTTTCCGATACTGAAAACAATCAGGGTTTATTGGGTCTAATTAATATCCCGTCAGTAAAAATAGACCATAAAGCATTGATAAGTCGGCGGCGTGTCCTTCTGCTGGATAATATCTCCGATCCGGGCAATACCGGAACGCTGCTTCGCTCAGCTCTTGCCTTTGGATTCGATGCCGTGTTCTTTCTGAAAAATTCGGTCGATCCGTTTAATCCCAAGGTTGTCCGGTCATCGGTCGGCGCCATCTTTGGGTTGTTGATAGCGGTTGGTTCTGTTGATGATGCGAAACAGCTTGTTAATATTTCGGGGAAATCTTTGATAATATCCGACCTGACAGGGAAAAATATCAAATATCTCTTTTCAAGAAAAAAATTCAGTAAAGGACTGATTCTGGCGGTTGGGTCGGAAGCAACCGGATTATCACCGATATTAAAAAAGCTGGCCCATTTTAAGATACATATTAATCATGATAAAAAGGTGGAATCGCTAAATGCCGCCGTGGCCGGTTCCATTATTATGTCCGAGATTTATAATCAGTTGGCCAGGAGGCATCAATGATGAAATTAATTCAGATTTTATTCGCCTGTTTGATTATGATAGCGCCTATATCGCAGCTTCTGGCCGGTGAAATATACCCTTATGGAAAAGGTTTGTTTGCCGTCGATGAAGAAGATATTGAGATATCCGCCTCGGAAAATGAACGACTGTTTTTAATCGCGGCCAGTTCGCTTTCCGGTAAAATAAAGATAGAAGCCAAAAACGAGAACCGGGCACTTTTTGAATATCGAAAAATTTTAAAAACCAAAAAGCATCCCAAGGCCGTTGATTATGCCGAAAAAATTGTGGCCCGGTTACAAAGAACACCCGAAGGTTTAAAGCTGATTCTTCAGGCTCCTAATCCGGCTCCCTGGAGCGGCTCCAATGAATCGGCGCGGATTGAAGGTGTTTTGTTTCTACCGCCGGATTGTTACCTTGAGATTGAAGCCGATTATATGGATCTTGATATTATCGGACCATTCCGGTCGGTTGAAAATGAAAAATCATTCGGCAAAGTTGAGATTGAAAATGTCCTGGAGAAATTGAATTTAAATTGCAGCGGTCGCGACGCCTTTCTGGAAAATATTCGCGGGGATATCAATATTAATATCAGCAATGCCGATATTCGGGTCGAAAAGGTTCTGATCGATAAAAGCTCGATTCGGATTCGCAA
>CAZJLX010000535.1:0-2159 GCA_964546545.1 uncultured Ignavibacteriaceae bacterium
AAATGGGTTGGTTGCAGCGTTCGGGAAATTGGATGCTATCTATATTGCCGATGGTCATCATCGCTCGGCGGCAGCTTCTGAAGTCGCCCGCCGTATGAAAGAACAGAATCCGAACCATACCGGTGACGAGCATTATAACTTTTTCCTTAATGTGATTTTTCCCGACAGTGAACTCCGAATCTTGCCTTATAACCGGGTCATCAAGGGTCTGAATGGTATGACAGTTGACGAGTTAATGGTACGCCTTAAGGAAGCTTTTAATGTCGATTCTCTGTCGGAGTCATTGGAGCCAAAGGAGCCCTATTGTTTTGGTTTTCTCTGCCGGGGTAATTGGTATCGTCTGACCGCAAAGCCGGGCACATTTGACGCTAACCATCCCGCCAACTCCATCGACTCTGCGGTGTTGACGACCAACCTTTTAAAGCCGGTGCTTGGTATTGAAGATATTCGCACCGACAAGAATATCGATTTTATCGGAGGTATTCGAGGAATAAAGGAACTTGAAAAGCTGGTTAAATCGAGAGATTTTGATCTCGCCATTTCGCTGTATCCGGTCACGGTGGCTCAACTGCTGGCGGTAGCTGATGCCGGTGAAGTAATGCCGCCCAAATCGACCTGGTTCGAACCGAAGCTGCGTAGTGGTATGGTAGTGAATATGCTTGACGAATAAATTGTGAGGATACACAAAATGCTGATTTTAATTTCTGATGCTTTTGATGACTCACTGCCTGGGATTCTCTCCCAGTACGGTGAGGTTACCGATGACAAGGGGCGCGCGATAGAGGCTGACATTATTCTCATTCGCAGTAAAACCAAAGTGACCAAAGAATATATTGATTCCGCTCCCAATCTCAAGATGGTCATCCGGGGTGGAGTTGGATTGGACAACGTTGATCTGGTCTATGCCAAAGAGAAGGGAATCGCCGTTCACAATACACCGGAAGCTTCTTCAGCGGCCGTGGCTGAGATGGCTTTTGCGTTGATGATCGCATTGCCGAACCATATCACCAAGGCTGATACTTCCATGCGACAGGGGAAGTGGATTAAGAAAGAACTCAAACGAACCGAACTGGCCGGCAAGACACTCGGAATTATCGGTCTGGGTCGGATAGGATTGGCTCTGGCTAAACGGGCCAAGATGTTCGGTATGCGAACTATTGGCTGGCACCCGGATGTTTATTTCACCGAATGGGCCGAAATTATTCCCACGATGGAAGAAACGGTCGCCCAGTCAGATTTTGTCTCTCTTCATGTACCGTTGTTACCACAGACAAAAGGTATCATCAATAAGGAGATGTTGGCCAAGTTCAAGGACGGCGCATATCTGATTAACACCGGGCGAGGAAAATGTGTGGTAGAAGAGGATATCGTCGAGGCTCTTAAGAGTGGCAAGCTCGCCGGATTCGCTACCGATGTTTGGTATAGCGACCCGCCTGAAAAATCGCCGTTGTTTGATGCGCCCAATACGATTTTCACGCCCCATATTGGCGCTTCGACCAAAGAGAACATGAAGCGTATCGGTGTTATCATTGAGCGTCTGGTCAGCGAATTTGCGGCAAAAAAATAGTAGTAAACGAGGAGCAAAACGCTCCAGGAATGAGGCATAATGATGGCAAATAGAGTATTTAATTTCAATCCCGGACCATCCACGCTGCCGCTGGAAGTTCTTAAGATCATCCAGGACGAATTGCTGGACTATCGCGGTACGGGTATGTCGATTATCGAAAGTTCGCATCGCTCTCCGGAGTTCGACGAAATCAACGAAGCGGCAATCTCGCTTGTGCGGGAAATTTTTGGTTTAGACGACAAGTATCATGTCGTTTTCCTGACCGGCGGCGCATCGCAGCAGTTTTTCCAAATTCCCATGAACTTCCTGGCAGGTGGCAAGACTGGCGCCTATGCCGATACGGGCACTTGGTCAACCAAGGCAATCAAGGAAGCTGACATTGTTGCCAAAGCGCATGTCGCTTTTGACGGCAAAGCGGTCGATTACAAACATATCCCCACTCAGGATGAATTGGATATTCCTGCCGAGGCAGCCTATTTGCATATAACGACCAATAATACTATCAAGGGTACTCAGTATCATTATGTGCCCAGGACAAAGGGCATTTCGTTAATTGCCGATATGTCATCCGACATCGCATCGCGCCGTCTGG
>CAZJLX010000536.1:0-603 GCA_964546545.1 uncultured Ignavibacteriaceae bacterium
GACAGTCATGCCGACTGAGTTTAAAGTTAGCAGCTATCCTAACCCGTTCAACCCTGTTGCCACAATTTCACTGGAATTGCCGTCAGTTTCTGACTGGACAATTACCATTTATAATGTGGTTGGTCAGAGAGTCGCTCAGTTCAGCGGCGTTGACCAGGTTGTCAACGTGAAGTGGGATGCTTCTGGCGAAGCTTCTGGCATTTATTTCTATAAAGCCGAAGCCGGACAGAACTCGGTCACGAAGAAGATGGTATTGCTTAAGTAAGCAACGTATTAATATCTGCGGGGAGGGTAATTCCTCCCTGCAGTCAAAAAGTATAAGGAGAGTAACTAACTGAGATAAAGCTAACGATTTTGCGTATTTTTTGTTAGGTTTGGGAAAAAGATGATAGACAAAAATTTTCAGGGCTCAATTCAGGGAACGGATTGGGACTTTTTTTTTATTCATGGAATATATCAATATTATCTTGCAACAATTTGCATTATAAAGGCAATTTTGTTACAGGATTTCAATCCTACACGCCATTATATATATCTATCAATGTGCTTTTATTCGGGGGTTTTCAAAGGGGAGATCGCAAAGGAGACGGTTATTCAGCTTGA
>CAZJLX010000536.1:613-2157 GCA_964546545.1 uncultured Ignavibacteriaceae bacterium
TAACGCATTATCCTATAGGAACTAAGGAGCGCGGGAGACGCTCTCAGGAGGTCGAAACTTAAGATTTTGTCGGGGTTAGTCCGGCAAATGAGGAAAACATTAAAACAGGCTGGCAGATGGTCTGGTTATTGCTCGAATGACAAATGGAAAAATCCGTTTGTGGGAAGTATATACGTATGAAAATTACTTGGAAGATGTTGGGAATCATTGCCTTATGGGTAATGGTGTGTGGTTTGCAGGTTGCCGCCAAAAGTTATTCTTCGCCTGTTCCGGAAGCGGTGGCGACACAGAATATCGAGGGAAATGAGGAATCTTTTATAAATATTGGCGCTGTCGAACCGGATGGCCCAACCGATATGGTCGAGGTTTTATTGACCGACGATACAGACATTTTTTATATACTGTCGATTGATACGGCCTCAGCCTTTCCGGGCGATTTGGCCCGAGTTTCTGTCGATCTGGATAATCAACAGCCGATTTCCGGTTTTGATCTGGTTGTTAACTATGATGTTTCGGTGTTGTCTTTATTGTCTGTTTCCTGGCTCAATACGCGTGTTGAGCAGTTTGAATATTTAGGCTATCGTTTGAATTATCGAGGAATTTATGGTGATGTCCATATTGTCGGCTATGCCGATATTAATGACGGTTCGATAACCGACAATCTGGATATTAATTCCGGTCCGATAGCCGAATTATCATTTCTTATTTCATCCGATCTTACTTATGCGGGCTATTCAGTACCGCTGATGTTTGCTTTTCGGGATGAATTGGTACGTAACGATAATACGCTGACCAATCCCGATTCGGTTCGTATCGATCAGGAACAGATCCAGTACCATAATGGATATATCAAAATTAAGGCGATGGAGTATTCCTCGCTGGGTGATATAAATGAAAATGGTGTTTCTGTTGAGATAGCCGACATTGTATTATTTACAAATTTCTTTATTTCATCCGACATTTGGCCTTTAAGTCCGAAACAGATTTTAGCTTCGGATGTCAATCGGGACGGCTTGGGGGCAACTATCGCAGATTTAGTTTATATGATAAATATCCTGATTCAAAGTCTTGCCAGCAAACAGGTTCCTTTAATATCTGACAGTAAAGTTGCCTTTACGGCCGGGGAAGACAATAGAATACATAGTATGAATTATGAATCCAATGTCGAATTGGGCGGTCTCTTTTTTGTAATGGAAACAGGTGATGACTTATCGCCCGAGGTTTTTCTCGATAATAGTCTGATTCGGGAAGGCTTAACCGCAGCCTATTCAGCAGATAATGGAACTCTGCGTATACTGATTTACGGCGAAGAGGGCGGGAAAATACCGGCCGGTTCGGGGCAACTGATAAAAATCGATAAGGTTACTGATTTAATCATAAAGGATATGCAGGTTTCATCTGCCGAAGGCGAATTGCTGGAAGCTTCGTTTAAGGAAAGCAGTAGAAATATATTGCCCGATGGCTTTGTCCTGTATCAAAATTATCCGAATCCGTTTAATCCGACGACCGAATTGGCATTCAATTTGCCGGTTGGGTCAGATGTC
>CAZJLX010000537.1:0-2151 GCA_964546545.1 uncultured Ignavibacteriaceae bacterium
CCTTTTAATCCCCAGGGATATCCGGTGCCATCAAGCTTTTCATGATGATACATAACCAGCGGTTTGAAATCCCAGGGAAATTCTTTGCCGGCCAGTAATTTTACGCCAAGTTCCGGATGCTTTTTGATTTCCCGGTATTCATCATCGGTTAACTTGCCGGCTTTTTTAAGAATCTCATCATCAATATTGATTTTCCCGATATCATGCAGCAGTCCTGCCGCCACCACGGTTTTTAGCATCGAATCCCGAAAACCGAGCTCTCGACCCAATAGCAGGGCCAGCGAGGCGACTCGATCCGAATGGCCTTTGGTGTACTTATCTTTGCGATCGACAAGTTTCGCCATCGAGTAGAAGATTTCCAGATATAATTTTTCAAGCGATTTAATATTGACTTCGGCCTGTTCGCGTTTTCCATCCGCCTTAAGACGCGAATAAATATGATATGATGATTCCATATCGGCCAGAGAATCAAAATGTTTTTCCATCGATTTAAACAATCGGCCTCGTTCCAGAAGGACTTCGGCCTCCAGAAACTGCGCGCCGATTTGGTGACTAATTTCCAGAGCGGCCGCAAAATGAGTCTGCGCGGTCGTATAATCCTGTTCTTTATGGGCTATCATTCCGGCGATTTTTTTCGCCTCAACCAGTTGATTGTTGGTCAGGTCGGCATCGTCAAGATATTGCAGGGCTTCATGACAATACTCTTTGGCCTCACTTACCTGATCCAGCTTCAGATTTAAATCGGCAAGATTTATATCGACTATTAATTTAAGGGAGCCGTCTTTTATTCGTCCGGCAATCACATGAGCCTCCTCAAAATATTTCAAGGCGTCCTTTTCCAGACCGCGTTCGACACAGGTAATGGCAATATTATTTTTTGTATAAGCTGATTTCCGGATTTCGTTTTCGGATTCATATATTTCCAATGATTCGCGGTATAATTTAAGAGCACGTTGCCAATTACCTTTCATATTCATTATCGTTCCCAAATTGTTTATCAAATCCGCAAAAACCTTCCTGTCATCTGTTTCGCGGGCGATTTCAATGGCCTCATCATAGGTACTTTCGGCTTCTTCAAATTCGCCCAGTTCGACATAAACGACTCCCAGGTTTCTTAGCGCCCTGCATATTCCGGCCTTTTCACCCAATCTTCGATAAGCGCCAATTGCCCGCTGTAAATAACCCAAAGCACGATCATGTTCTCCCATTTTGGCCAGCAATTGACCGATTTGGGTAAATGTTTCCGATTTTAACGGAAGTTGAGAAGAGTCACTGCAAAACTTGGGGATCTTTAAATATTCTTCAATAGCCTCATTGTACCGCCCCAATGAAGCTAAGGCGCGCCCCTTCTCCTGATAAAGCTGTAACTTTAGTTCCGGCGAAAATTCTGGCAATCCGATCGATTCCCATATATTTTCCATAGAATTCAGAGATTCTATTGCCTGCTCGTAATTAAAGGAGTCATTGGCTTCCCTGGCCTGCTGAAGGAAATCATTCATTCTCCCAAGCCAATCATGCTCGATTTTATTCGAGCATGATTGGTCGAGTTCCATAGCAGGCATTTTGGAAATTGTGTCAGCCATTGTCTTTTTCCTTGAGAGAATTCAAAGCTTCGCGTGCTTCCTGACGACCGTTCTCCATGCCGATTAATTCATAGTGTTCGATGGCTGATTTCAGGCGATTAGAGGCAAGGTTATAATTCCCCTTATCTCTCGCCAATAATCCCATTTCGTGCAGAACATCAGCAGTTAAGGCAGACAAAC
Source organism: uncultured Ignavibacteriaceae bacterium (assembly GCA_964546545.1). GTDB lineage: Bacteria > Zixibacteria > MSB-5A5 > GN15 > PGXB01 > CAZJLX01. The sequence goes on from CAZJLX010000537.1 coordinate 1,764, forward strand.
CATAATCGGTAGAAATGCTATATGTCTCGTCAAGAAGCTCACCCGCACCGGCCCAATTGCCCATTTTGCGGAGAATTTTGCAGTCGATGAGGTTTAGTTCGGCTTCTAACGCTATTGAATTAAGACCGGGGAGAATTTTACGGGCCGTATCAATTACCGATTTGGCCAGAATGAATTCACCCTGATTTAAATAGCATTTTGCAATATTCTGATAACAAATTTCAACCAGATTCTGATCTTTCTGTTCCATTGCAATTGCCAGGGCCTGGTTCAGACTTTTTATTGCATCTTCAAATTCATGCAACTCGGTCTGCGTCAAGCCAATATTCAATTGCGCATGGCCCTGCCTGCTTAGATTGCCGGTACTTACAAAACCGGCAAGACATAA
>CAZJLX010000538.1:0-2144 GCA_964546545.1 uncultured Ignavibacteriaceae bacterium
TTTTTCGGTTTCCTTAACCTCCACCGAACCGAGTTTTAATCCCTTTATTTTTTTTATTTCGAGCGTGGTAGGCAATTCCGGCAGATCACCCAATTCCGGCGATGGTATTGCATCATCCGCACCGGCAACAGAAGCCTCACTTTTCTTTTTGCGCCCAAAGACGGTTTTGGTGGAACCGGTACCGTTTGAAATCTTAATATATTTGTCCTTGCTGAAATCGAATTCCCATTCCTGGCCGCTGCTGTCGACACCATAAATTCCGTCCGGCGTTGAGTGAATTTCGATAAAAATCTGCTCACCGCCCGTACTGTCAACAATAATGACCGATGAATCGGTCACCGTTTCGCTTTGTCCATCATCGGCGCCGTACATAATCACGGCCACCGGAAGCATCATTCCGGCAATAACAAAGGCTATTAAAAATCTTGTTACTTTCATAAACTAAAACTGCTTTAAGGTTATATTGCCTGTCGAGGTAACAACTGAAATTCTTGATCCGTTCCCGCCCAGATCGCCGACCAGTTTGCTTTTTGAAAGTGATTTTATGGCCATCGGCACATCCGCATTAATATCGCCGGAGATAGTCTCAAATTTGACCGATCCAGTCGACATTTCCGGGATTTCAAAAACCACGTTACCCGATGAGGTTTCGATATAGGAATCCTTATCGGTATAAAAATCAGATTTTATTGTTACATGACCGGTATAGGTGGTGATATCAACCGCGCCCGATCTCTGTTCCACATCAACACTTCCGGAAGTCGATTTTAAACGTAAATCGCCCTCCAGATTTTTAAGTTCCACTTTGCCTGAGGTTTGCGATATCGAAACCACTCCTGCCAGATCCGTTCCTGTCTTTTTTCCCGATGTGGAATGGATGTCTATATTGCCGTTAATGGCAATTAAATTTATATCCGCTCCCCCCGATGAGATATCAATACTGCCGCTAACATTATTGATTCCAATATTGCCGCTTATCGCGCTGATCTCAATATCACCTTCAATATCGCTTAAGGTTATTACTTCCGAACTGCCGATTATTTTTATTTTGCCGGTGATTTTGGAGACTGTAACTGTGCCCGATTTATTATCGATTTCGACCTGACAATCGATTGGAACAATAATATCAAAATCAACCGAACCGAATGAATCCTCCCCGGTCCCGAGAAGTTTATCCCAGAAAGAGCCGCCCTGTCCGGACAAATTTATATAGCGGACTTTTAAAGTGACCAAATCGCCCCGTTTGTTGGCATTTATTTCAATATGTTCGGCGACATTTTCAGCCTCAGTCTGATCTACGGCGCGAACATGCTTGACCGCATTTATGGTTATTCTCCTGGCCGGTTCGGCATTGACAGTAATATTGCCATATTCATTTGAAATCTCCAGGCGGGCTTTTTCGCCGATATCGATATTTTTTTGATAATCGTAACGAAATTCCTTGCCGTTAACCTGCCCGGACAATATTAAAACCGCCAGCAGGCCTAATATAATGATCATTTTGGCATTGCTAATGACCATATCAGCAGATTCCTCCGCCGTTTTAAAACGGCCGTAATTTTTTCTTCAACAGCTCCCGTGCCCGAAAAATCCTCGCTTTCACCGTCCCCAGGGGGATACCTAAGGCCTCGGCAATTTCTTCATAAGATTTATTATCTTTATGCCGGTAAACGATGACCAGCCGATATTTATCCGGAAGTGAATCGATAGCGTCATTGATCGTTACCCTTCTCTCACGATTGAGAAGGTCCGCTTCGGGATTGTGAGAATTATCCGGCACCTCAATATCGATTTTGCCGTCGCCGGTATCAGTTTGGGCATCAAGTGAAAGCGTCTTGATTCGTTTTTTGCGGAGATAATCTATCGCGCAATTGGCGCCAATCCGGTAGAGCCAGGTAGAAAACTTATACTCGGCCCGGTAAGTCTGCAACGAAGAAAAAGCCTTCATAAATGTCTCCTGTACCAAGTCGGCAGTTATCTCCTGATCGCGGACAATCCTTAAAATAATATGAAAGATTGCCGGGCGATGCCGGTTCATCAGGGCCCGATAAGCGTCCTGGTTGCCCTCAAGTGCGCGCTCAATGAGATCCTTATCCAATTCGGCCAATTTCGTCCTTCAGTACAGGTTACGTTTTTATGCCTAT
>CAZJLX010000539.1:0-2143 GCA_964546545.1 uncultured Ignavibacteriaceae bacterium
CTTCCGATCTCTGTCGAAACTGTATTTCCAGGCGATTTCTTCGTGCATGGCGGTCGACTCAGGCCGAGTCATCCGGCTGGCAAGAACCTGCTCGACATGAATCAGAAGTTCGTCATTATCGACCGGTTTGGCGAAATAGTCGTCTGCTCCCCGGCGCATCGCCTGCACGGCGTCTTGAATTGTGCCGCCGGAAGTCAGAATAATTACACCGATTCTTTCATTTTGTTCTTTCGCCAGAACTATCAAATCGGTACCGGAGCCATTATTTATCTTGGCGTCGGCGAGTATCAAGTCGATTTTCTGAGACTTCAGAATATTAACGGCCCCTTTGACCCCGGCCGCAGTGACAACATGATAATTGTTTTTTTTAAGAAAAATTTCAACCGACCGGCGATATTCGATGTCATCGTCAACCAGTAATAGACGAGCAGTTGTTTTTTTATTATTCTGTGGCAATGTCATCGGCTGTTTCTTTATCTGCATACAAATCAAGACGATTTACCAGCTTTTCAAGATCTTTTGAGGCCGAGTTTATATTTTCCAGCAGCGCCAGATTATTCTCGTCAAGCGGCTGATCCTTTTGAAGATTCAGGACATCGGCGGCACTGCGAATAGCACCTATTTTATCCTTTATCTTTTGAGAAAAACCGGTTATAACCGGGTCGAACTTGAACGAACGATCATGACGATAATCAACCATTGTTAACGAAAGTAAAATAATATTTGCGTTATAAATAGTACACTTATGAAGTTCGAGATTTTTAAGTCTGTTATCAAGTTGCAGTTCATCGGCCGCCTGTTGTGAATGTAATATCCGGGGCAGAATAGATTCGACTATTTGATTGTCAGCCTGAATATTTTCAGAATCAAGGTCAATATCTTCGGGAATCCTGCGGAAAATAATCTGAGCTGTTTCCCCGTTCACCGCGTAAAGATAACTTTTCTTATTTTCCAGAAAATTGAGAATCGTACGGGAACCTGTAAATTCAATGTAAAATCTTTTCAGCGTACCGGTGTAATTATAGAAAGCCGCTTCATTCCCGGTAATTTGACTCAACAAATCGGAACAGAGCATCCCGGCCGTAATATCTTCACCGTCACGATTTCTGCCGATATAACATGTGAATAATGTTTTCATATGGCCGTCATGGTCTATTTTTCGGCGAAAGGCAGATGCCTGATCGTCTACGATTGTCGGCCGGACAAGAGTCGGAGGCAGTTTAAAATCATAATCGGGGAAAATATATTCATCCCCTTTCAAAATAAAACAGTTACCCGAATGGGACAGACTTGCCTGAATATCTTTTTTGGTTTTCGGCGAAAACGGTTCGTTCGAATACAGAACTGCAGCCTGATTAAAAAGCCGCTTAATGTCGGGCGATTCGTTTTTGTCGATGGAACTGTTTTGATTTGTAAATTTAGACATAATGGTCAAATCCCCATACCCGTTTCATTATGATACAACTATTTATGTTATCGGCTTGGGGTGGAGAAGCTTAACGGACATAAATGAAATTTTTGTTGACTGGCTAATTCAATTATCCAAAAACTGCGGGTAAAAAATTTAAAAACTTGACAGTTGTTTGACCCGCCTTTATCTTCATTTATGCACCTTTTAAAGGATGAATTTCGAGCGGTTAATCGGATTCTGTCGTCAGATAATTTTCCCCCCCGGTCGGATGAACTGTCGGAATATTTCGATGAGCGACTTATAAACAGGCTGTCGGTGGCAAAAGCTTATGAAATCTAAGATATTGGCGGTTATTCCGGCGCGTCTTGGTTCGGGACGGTTCCCCGGTAAAGTGCTGGCACCAATTGGCGACAGGTCGCTGTTACAGCGGCTTTACGAAGAAGTCTCCAGGTCGAAATTGATCGGCCGGCTTATCGTAGCCACCGATTCTGATGAAGTCTGCGACCGGGTTATCTCTTTCGGGGGCGAAGTCATAAAAACTTCCAGGCGACACCGGACCGGATCGGATCGGGTTGCCGAAGTGATGGATAAAATCGGGGGTAATATTATTATTAATATTCAGGCCGATCATCTCGGTATCAGCGGCAGATTCTATGACAGAATCCTGTCCGGTATGCTTAAGGATAAGAAGATCGAAACAGCGACAATTGCCGCCCGGGTTGAGAGTGAAGC
>CAZJLX010000540.1:0-2142 GCA_964546545.1 uncultured Ignavibacteriaceae bacterium
AGAATATTCTATCTACTATATAATGTCACGGGGAATTTATATAAGGGATTTTATATGAATAATAATGGCAAATTTAATAATATATTTCAAAATAAATTTAAGAGCTTTTGTCAAGAGTTGTGTAAATTGTTTTTTCAAGCAGCGTGCCTTTCCGTCTGATTATTCTTTACTTCTCTGACCTCGATTCCGTCTTTAAAAGTCATTTCCTCAAGAACCTTTGGCACCAGGTGCGGGGCGTTGATCCGTCGCCATCGTTTTTGTGCCCGCAGGATCAACTGAAAGATCAGATACAGGGCTGACTGGGGTGATTTGATCCGTCGGGCAGCGTTGGTTCTAAGCTTGACGGTGGCAAAGATCGACTCGATCGGATTGGTCGTCTTCAAACTGACCCAATGCTCCTGCGGATAGCGGTAGTAAGTCAGCAGAGCGTCCTTGTCCTTCAGCAGACACTCGACCGCCCGTGGATACGTCCGGCCATACAAGTCGGCGAACTGCATCATCAACTGCTCGGCCTGGTCTTTGGTGGCGGCGTCATACATTTGCCGCAACAGCCATTTGACCTCAGCGTGCAATCGTTTCGGAAAGTGCGTCAGCACATTGCGCATCTTGTGCACCCAGCAGCGCTGGTGGTCCGCCTTGGGATAGACGGTGTCAATGGCGCCCCACAAGCCCAGCGCGCCGTCACCACAAAAAAGTCCCGGATCAGTCAGCCCGCGCGCCTTGAGGTCACGAAGCACTTCCGCCCAACTCTCAGTCGACTCACGATACCCCTCGACGATCGCCAGCGGTTCCTTCTCGCCATGTTCATTGACCCCCAGCACTACCAAAAAAGCCGTCTTATCACCCTGCAAACCAGCTTTCGGGTACACTCCGTCACACCACAGGTAAGCATACTGATGGTCAGATAACGAACGTTTCTGCCAAGCCTCATACTCACTCGCCCATTGCTGTTTCAAACGAACAACCGTCGCCGGCGACAGGCCGGCTTTTTCTCCCAAAAGACCCCGCAGAGCAGGCTCAAAATCACCCGTCGCCAAACCCTGAACATACAGCTCCGGTATCAACTCCTTGACCGCCTGCGACCGCCGCTGATAAGCCGGCAATACCTGCGAGGCAAAACGCTCCTCGGTCTCACGCACTCGCGGCGAACGGATCGACACCGTCCCCGCCCCAACCGTTACCCGACGCTCTTTGCCATACCCGTTACGATATCCCGACAAAACCTCTTTCCGTTCATACCGCTGTCGACCCAGAAACTCCGTCACTTCCGCATCCAGAGCCGTGACCAACAGCCGTCGAGCTCCCTCACGGGCAATCAGATCCAAATCACCGGCCATCCCGACCTTAAAATCAACATTGTTTGAACTTGCCACATCATTCGACTTCTTGTATCTTGACATCAGCGTATCCTTTCGTTTGTCCCGATCAATGATCGGAACCGTTTCGGTTAAATATTCACCGAAAGGCTACGCTACTTTTTTGTCAATTTCCACACCTTTTGAAATTAACTCTAAATTTAAAGAACACATTATTCTTTTAAGTGATATTGTAAAACAAACTGATGAGTTAGGAAAATTAACGTCAATTTATATGGAAAAAGATAAATTCTTCCATTATATGATACAATTTGCTAAGATTGCGGTCGAAACACCTGAAGCCATTATAATCCTTCTTCGAAGAGGAAATATATCACAATGTTATGTATTATTAAGATGGTATTTGGAATTATGCCATTTGTGTTATTATCTATGGCAAAATCCAGATAAATTCAGCAAATGGAAAGAAGGTAAACAAATCTCGCCTGGTGAAGTCCGTGAGTTTCTAACAAAAATGAAGCTTCCATCTTGGCAGGCAACATATAATGACTGGTGTAATGTGGCTCACGGAAATGAAAACTATTTAGATACTTTTGATATCATAGCAAAGAGAACACCTAAAGATGATAACCAGATATTGATATTGGGAAATGCTATGAAAATCCTTGAAAATATAGAATGGAAAGACACAACAATACGAGTCTATAATTATTCAAATGTGTTTGCTCATATAATCGGTTATATCGGCAGTTTAAGTAAGACACAGTTCCATCAGTTAAAAAAAGAGGGTTATAAACTTTATCAAAAAATCGGTATCGCCGGACTT
>CAZJLX010000541.1:0-2133 GCA_964546545.1 uncultured Ignavibacteriaceae bacterium
ATGGCCATTCTGAATCAGGTAACCTATCCAGCCACCACCATAGTAACTTCCGGCGGATTGGATAGCAGCCGTTTTTGAAGACTGGTTGGCACCGGGAATAACGACGGCATCAATAACGTGAATTATGCCATTACTGGTCTGAATATCGGCAGTAATAACGGTAGCGTCATCGATTTTCACAGTTCCGTCTCCAGTAACGGTAACGGTTAATTCAGCGCCATTCAAAGTCGGGATTTTAGTTTCTTGAGCAACTGCTTTGGCATCAATTGCCCCAATGGTTACATGATAGGTAAGAATCGCTGTCAGGGCATCAATATCCTGTATAAGGGCCTCGACGGTTCCTTCCGGAAGAGCCGCAAAGGCTTCATCGGTAGGAGCAAATACGGTCAGAGGTCCTTCGCTTTTTAATGCATCAACAAGATCGGCAGCTTCAGCAGCAGCCAAAAGGGTCGTGAAGTTCCCAGCCGCCGCCGCTGTCTCGACTATGTCCATCGTAGGACCGGTGTTACTGCTGGAGGCCGGGTTGTTATCATCTTCGGAACAGCCGATTACGAATAATAACATTAGGGATAGGGCTGCCACAATCATCGAGTGTTTTTTGAGTTTGAACATTTTAAATCTCCTAAATTAGTTTTGTTTTTCAGTTTAAAAATTTCGGTCAAAAGACATCTGATCGGTCCGCCAACATCCCTGGCTGGCGAAATCTCCGCTGTCATCGACATGCTTGTCACAGAGCCACTCATAACCATGATTATCAATAACGACTTTCATCGGACGAGCACCACCTTTTGCACTCATCCCATCTTGATTGTTATTCTTGTAATTGTTCATTTTGTTTTTCCTTTTCTTTTTTAAGCTATTCTTTTCTTGGCTAAACTGATGCTGTCAACCAGCGGCGCTGAATTGCCTTCCATTGGATGGCCTGATAAAGCGCCGACAGACCGACTAACGCATAAATAATTCGTGATAGCCAGGCACCGGAACTGAACACCGAAGTGACCAAGTCGAAATTGGCGAGGCCAACCAGACCCCAATTGAGGCCTCCGACTACCAGCAGGATTGCCACGATAACGTCTAAGTTTTTCATTTTTCTCTCCATTCGTTTAAGTTAATTTATCATTTTCAATTTCTATAACTGCATTTGTTACGCATTTGTTCCCATTATGTTTGCCTTTTTGTATTTTTCCGCAAATATTTTATAATCCATTATATAACAATAAATTATAGTTCAAATATGTTGTAATTATTGTATTTTTATCTTGATTTACAGGAACTAATCGCCTATTTTATTCATTATATATTATACAAAATAGTAACAAGGAGTCAATCCGTGGAATACGGTCAACCAATAAGAGTCGTCGCAAAAAGAACCGGAATGTCGCCTCATTTAATAAGAATGTGGGAAAAACGATATAATGCCGTTAGCCCCCGACGGACTAAAACCGGGCGGCGACTATATACAGATGACGAGATCGATCGCTTGATTCTATTAAGGCGAGCAACACAAGAGGGGCAGGCAATAAGTCAAATCGCCAATCTATCATTGGAGCAGTTGCAGCGATTATTTCCGATTGATAATCTACGGCCGGAAGCGGCAAAGACTGATAACACTAATGTCACTATAGAGCAATATCTAAATTTAATTTTACAGGCGATGAAAAATCTGGATGCCGTAGGATTAGAGACACAACTGCTGAGAGCTTCTGTAAATTTTGGCCCGTCGGTGTTTATAGAAAAGCTTTTATATCCGCTTTTGGGGTTAACGGGAGAAATGTGGGCTGATGGACGTTTCAAGGTTGCCCATGAGCATCTGGCTTCGGCGGTTATCAGGTCTTTACTCGGATCTATGTATAGATCGGATGGTTTTAAGAGTAAATCACCACTATTAATTAGTACAACCCCACAAGGGCAGCTTCATGAATTTGGGGCACTAATGGCTTTGGTTTCTGCAGCTACAATAGGCTGGAACACATTATATCTGGGTCCCAATCTTCCAGCCGAGGATATTGCCAAGGCTGCCGTCGAGCGCGATGCACAAGCAATAGCATTAAGTATTGTTTACCCGGATAATGATCTTTATTTGCCGGCAGAATTGCAGAAAATTTTTGATTTGACAAACGGTGCAACCTCTAT
>CAZJLX010000542.1:0-2129 GCA_964546545.1 uncultured Ignavibacteriaceae bacterium
TATTTTCAAAGGATTTGGCTTCATTAAGAGCGATTTCGGTTTTTTTGGACAACTCGGTGCTCAAAGTCTGGAGCTTCTTGATTTCGTCCGCGTTCATATCGGCGCGGGCCTGCATTTTGTTCATGTCATCCTTCACCTCAGTGCGTAACGTGCCGATTTGCTCATCGACATAACCCTTGTTACTGCATCCGACAATCAGGATGGCTGCGACTGCGATTAAAAGCAGTGCCAACTTCTTGTTCATAGAAAATTCCTTTCCCTTCTTTCTTTCTTTAATCAATTTTGCATCCGATATACGCTTAAAAAATACTAATGTCAAGGTAAAAATTTTCAAATATATTCACTATTGCTTTATGGCCCCGGCGGTAATGCCTGAAATAATTTGTCGTTGGAAGAATAAAAAGACTATTAAAACCGGGATAACCGCCAGTGAGGCTCCCGCCATAAGGTGCGGCCAATCAATAGCTTGATGCCCCTGATACAACGCCAATGCGACCGGCAACGTTCTGACCGATTCGGAGTTGGTCAGAATAAATGGGAAGAGAAATGAGTTCCAATTTGTTAAAAATATCTGGATTGCCAAAACCGCTAAAACTGGCCGACACAAGGGCATTACAATTCTGAAGAGTATCCTTAATTCCCCGCAGCCGTCCATCCGCGCCGCCTCTTCCATCGAACGTGGAAGAGTGTCAATATACTGCTTGACAAGAAAAACACCGATCGGATTTACCAGGAAAGGTAAAATAAGCGCCCAATAGCTGTCAAACATCCCCAGCCGGTTTATTATCAGATACAGCGGTATTATCAAAATGTGCGCCGGTATCATAAGGACAAAGATTACCGAATAAAACAGCCAGCTTTTCCCGATAAATTTAAAACGGGAAAAAGCATAACCCACCATAAAACAAAACAAAATATTTCCACCGGTAACGATTATCCCGACCATCGCCGAGTTTAATAAATAGGTCAGCATATTGCCGGTCGTAAAGATATCATAATACGTCACCAATGAAATCGCCGTTGAAAAAAAAGTGCCAAAAGAGAGAGAAGAGGCGGAAGGAAGAAACGAAATGCGAAACATCCACAGGAGAGGGAAGATCATTACTATCAGTATTAGAATCAGGATAATATACTTAACCGGTTTCATTTGTACCCTCTCTGTTTTAGAAGACGGAACTGAAGAATCGAAAAGAGGGCAATGATAAAAAAGAGAATATATGCCGCAGCCGAAGCGTATCCGAACTCAAACCGGTTTAAACCGGTTTCATAAATATAATAAACCGCCGTGGAACTGTTATACCGCCCTTTGGTCATCACGAATATCTCGACAAATACCTGAAACGATTTGATTGTATTAATGACGATAATAAACAGCGCTACCGGTTTTAAAAGCGGCAGTGTAATCGACCGAAAGATTCTCCAGCCGCTAGCACCGGCCACTTCAGCCGATTCATACAACTCCTTAGGAATCGATTTCAGACCGGCCAGAAAGAGAAGCATGTAATAACCGACCGACATCCAGATATCCATCGCCATCACTGAATATAGAGCGGTCGATTCCGAAAGCAAAAAACCGTTTTCGGGAGGGGAGAGGCCGAGCATTTGGGCCAGAAGATAAATATATCCGCCCCTCGAATAAAGATTGCTGAATATAAGTGCAATGACCACCATCGACGTAATCGACGGCATAAAATAGGCGCTGCGAAATAATGTTCTCCCTGTGAATTTCTTGTCAATTAAAAGTGCGAGGAATAAAGCGATTATCGTCGTCGCTGGAATAGTCCCGATCACAAAAATAAATGTATTTTTTAAAGAACTCAAAAAAACTTCATCGGAAAGCAATGCGGCAAAATTCTGAAACCCGATCCAATTAACTTCGGGACGCATCAATTTAAAATCGGTGAACCCAAGATAGAGAGAATATAATAACGGGAAGAGCCAGAACAATAAAAGCGTCATTATCCAGGGCGAGACAAAAAGATACCCGGAATATCGGCGTCTTATCATTTTTCGAAAATCAGTTTTTCTATTTTAAATTTCGTTTCATATAACGACTGCGCGATCGGTGCATCGTTAAACAGAACATCTTCCAGCATTTTCTCGATTATATCCTCGATATAAACCCACTG
>CAZJLX010000543.1:0-2124 GCA_964546545.1 uncultured Ignavibacteriaceae bacterium
GATATTATCTATTCGTCGGCGAGGCCGAATTTTTTAATCCAGTTGCGGATAGTCGCCTCCGAAACTTTCTTCAAGCGTTTTATAAAGTACATCCCGAGCGGGTATCTTAAATGAGTCGAATAGTTCAATAATTTTTGAGATATCATTCCTATATAAAATCTGGAGACGTTTAATATCCGCGCGTAACTCGCGGACGTTGCCGATCCAATCCTGTTTGGCCAATAGATTAACCAGTCTGTCAATATCGACCGAACTGCCGTTATTCTTAAAATCAAAACCGAACTGTTTCAGGAAAAACCGGGTCAGGGCAGGAATATCGCCGGGACGGTCGCATAACGGCGGCAAACTCATCGGGATTTCGTTCAACCGATGATAAAGATCCGGGCGCAGTTTACGCTGTTGCATCCGCTCCTGTAAATCATGATTACTGGCGGCGATAATTCGGAAATTGACCGGCTTTACTTTACTCTGCCCGAGCCGCCGAATTGTCCGGCTCTCGATAACCTCGAGCAGTTTAGCCTGGAAATCAAGCGAACTATCGGCGATCTCATTAAGATAAATCGTCCCCTTATCGGCCGTTTCAAACAGCCCGGTACGGTCATGATCGGCACCGGTGAAAGCTCCTTTGACAAAGCCGAACATCTCCGATTCAACCATGCTGTCCGGGATCGCGGCGCAATTGACAACCACGAATTCACCCTCGCGGCCGGAGCAGGCATGAATATACGCGGCCAACTGATCCTTACCGGTTCCGGTCTGGCCGGTCAAGAGCACGGTCATATCCGACTGCGCGATATGTTCGGCCATCTCGACAATCTTTTTTGTTTTCGGATCAGCCGCGACAAAGAGCGCTTTGTTCCTTTTTTCGGTCGATTCTGCCGCAGGCGGCGGGGCACCGGCGCTATGAGAAAACTTTTTAAGCAGAGTATCGACTTTCTCGATCCACTGCCCCAGAAACTCCGACTCAAAGTACTCGCGCGCCATATATAACAGCGCCGATTTTTCACCCCTGCCATACAGGTCGGAGTCAGCCATCAAACAGCGGGTCGTGGCCAGTTCGTAGCGCGATTTTATCATCGTGAATATTTCGCACGCTTTACGATAATTATCGCGAGCCTTATCTTTTTCGCCTTTTTTGCAGGCTATCTGCGCAAAGATACGATAACAAGCCGCAATCTCGACCCTCTCGTTGATTTTTTCGGCGACAACCAGCGCTTCCTCGGCCGTTTTCTGCGCCAGATCATATTTACCCAGACCGACATAAGCGTCGGCGAGTAGCCGTTTGGTCTGTGAAATCAGGTCCGATTCGGGCGCGATCTGCATCGAGAATTTGACGCCGATTTTGAGTATCTTTTCGGCGCCGCCGAATTCGCCATTAAGGTTATAAATCCATCCCAGATATTCGTAATATATCGCTTTTTCCCGTTTGTAATCATCGAGATAAGGGGTTGATTTTTCGATAAGCAAACGAGCCTTTTTAATGTCACCGGTTAAAGCGGTCGCCAATGAATAGGTCAGGTAAAACTGGCATTTATCGTTGTCCGATTGAAAGCAGTCATTGCTTTGGATTTTTTCATATATATTTAATGATTCGAGTAGAGAACCAGTTTTATAGTGAATCAGACCAATATTCCTTAATATAATGGTCGCGCTTTCTGTTTTTCCAAGACTTCTACAAATCTCAACGCATCGATTTAGATTTAAAATCGCATCATCTATCGCCCCAGTAATAAACTGAACGTGGGCCAGATAATTAAGAACCTTTTTTTCTTCATCGATATTATCAAGTCGCTTATAATTCAAGTAAGATTCCATGAATGATTCGCAGGCTTCAACATAATTACCCTGGGATTGCAGGTACCTTCCGTAAAGGCACTTGGCGAGAGCATATTTATTATTGTCAGAACTTTTTCTATAGAACTGAATGCAATTGTTTAGTTGCTCTCTAATATTGTAATTGCCCAGCCATATATTTATATGAGAAAATAAAAGATAATAATATGCCAGATTTTCCAAATCGAGAGCAGTGGTATCAATAGATTCCAGTAGACTTAATGCCTTACTAAAATCCTTATCTCGAACCAGATCCTGTACTTGTGCTATTTTCTGTGACGATATCTTTTT
>CAZJLX010000544.1:0-2097 GCA_964546545.1 uncultured Ignavibacteriaceae bacterium
ATGGTTGAATAGATCCCTTCGGCGATGTTATTTCGACCGCCGGAAATAGTCTGAAAATACGAATCGCTGTAATCGCTGTTATCGGTTCCGGTTCGGTTATATGCCCCGCCGCCTATGGTACCATAATTATCCAAAACCGTATCGCGCGCACCACCGGCAATGGTCGCAAATTGGCCGAACATGAGATTATAATAACCGCTGCCGATAAATCCGAAGCGGCCTTCATCATTGTCATCCACGCCTCGAAGAGTACCTATGCGGTTAAAATAACCGCCGGCTATCGTCGAAAAGTGCCCGTACGCCTCATTCTCATTGCCGCCGGCAATCGTCGACGCCTGGCCAGAGGCGGCATGTCCGTATCCGCCGCCTATGGTAATATAAAGATGCTCATCATGGTCGGGGTGGCTATTGCCGGCCGTACTGTTAACACCCAGATTAATGAATGTGTTGCGATTGGTACTCAATAGTTGATTGCCGTTTCGTGCAATGCCCCATGCCCCATGAGTAAACAGGACTTCAGTTGAAACGGCCGGATCGCGGTCCCAGTCATCATCCGATGATATAGCCGATATGGGTGCCCATGAGGCCAGTCCGTTTGCATCGCTGGTCAGGACATTATTACTGGCCTGAGTACCATCGTTGATTCTTATCTTTCCTGAAATATCAACCGTTGCCCCGCTTAATATATTATTCGTATTTATCCCGATGCCGCCATTGGCGTGAATAAGGAACTGATTGTCATTGGTAGTCGGCCATGGCCCGGCGGTTCCGTCATTCCAGACAAAAGAACCAACATTTAAGGCCTGCGCTTCCTGACCGGCCGCGAAAGAATAATCACCGTCGGCGATATTCAAATAGCCACCCGGAATAGATGAATGCTGTCCGCTGGCCGTATTTTCTTCACCGCCGGCAACAGTGGCGTATATATCATCAGATATACTGTTAAAAGTGCCGGCGCGATTATTACCTCCGCCGCCAATACTTCCCCAGCCATCGTAAACATGATTACCGGTTGAGTTATTGGCCGGATCCGAACGGCCGCCGCCGGCGATAGTGGCATAACCGGCTCTGGCTTTATTATAACATCCTCCGCCAATGGTTGAATACATTCCATAGTCGACGACATTGCGCCATCCACCTGCAATCGTACTTTTACGCGTATAAATTTCGTTTCCTTTTCCGCCGCCAATTACCGATACATAACTATATGTGTGGATAGTATTTTCCTGTCCACCGCCGATTACGCAGCGGTCACTAAGGTCCCGAATTTCGTTTCCCATCCCACCACTGATTACCGAAAATTGACTACCGGTTTCAATCGAGTTGTAGGTTCCGCCGCCTATCGTCGTCGCCCATGCATCGGAGCAGTTTTTGACACCGCCTGAAATGGTCTGGCCGTAGTGGAATATAGAAGTAGGCATGGTTTCCAATGTCTGATTACAATAACCACCGCCGATGGTAGAATACTTGCCGCTCGCTTTGTTAGCGCCACCTCCGGGAATGGTTGTAAATATATCATTGGCCCAGTTTGACGAACCGGCGCCGACAAAAGCACCCGTGGCGTAAGCAATATTATTGGTTCCGGCGATAGCGACTCCGCCGGTTATCCATAAAAGGTCGCAATTATCGCATTTAAAAGGAAAACCGGTTTCTCCCGCTATACCGAAGAGATCATATTTGGAGAAATCGTCATCATCGACAACTGTCGTATCAAAAGTTGTGTCGATTATTGAATCCAGCATATAAACCTGATTTCCATGACCGCCCAGAACTATACCAAAATCTGCCATAACCGTATTACTGTCGCCGCCAACAATTGTGTATAACCCGGAATCAATATTGTTCGGTCCCGAGTAAAAGCCGTCAACCCATTTTGCGTGGAAAGCATAGGGAACTGACGTCAAACGCGTCCGTGGTTCTATTTCCGGATCACTGCCTATCGCAATACCAAAAAACTCAGGACACGTCCCGGGAGGACAAACCGGACATACGCATGAATCAATGGTCAGCGTATCGCCACCACTAAAAGAAATACTGAACAATCCATTACTGACATCCACCGATTCCTACATTTCCGTCCAGATCGGGTCACCGCCG
>CAZJLX010000545.1:0-2063 GCA_964546545.1 uncultured Ignavibacteriaceae bacterium
GCCCGGATAAATCCATAGTTTACCCGAGTGGCATCAAACAGCCCGGTCGAATCAATAGTACCAATACCCCGAAGGACAGACCAGATAATCGTGCCGACATCAGGTTGCACATTTCCCTCGGTATCATATCCAATAGCCGAAAACTGTCGCGTCGAATCGGTGGATATTGTATCCCGGTTGGGAATGATATACAAAGAGTCAAGCGCACCCGGAATAACTTCAAGATAACTGCTGGTATCGACCGGTCCCAGATCCGATATAGCAATAACCTGACCCACTCCGGTTGTGGTTGCATCAAAGAGGCCGGTACCGCTTATGGTTCCGACAGTAGCCGTTAAATCCCAGCTAATACTGCCCGGATTGGCCTCATTGCTGCCACTATCATATCCGGTGACGATAAACTGCTGCGTTGAGTCGGCGGAGACGGCAACCGAATCAGGTGCGATAACAATATAATCAAGCGTGGCCTCATTGACCGTAATTGTAATGACTTCGCTATCCACCGCCGAAGAGTCATCGGTCGCGTAAAAAGTAACATCATAATCACCGGCCGAAGGGTACATCGGAGTCCAGTCAAAAGTGCCGGTACCATCTCCATTATCGATGAAAGTTGCGCTATCGGGTAAAGTTGAAGCAGTTAAGGTTGGTATCGATTCGACATCCGATGCTAAAACGACAAAGGATAAATTATTATTTTCGATAATACTTTTGTTGCCAATTGACGCCAATACCGGGGCAAGGTTGCCGGATTCGAAGGCGCCCATATCCGGGGCCAATCCCCGGAATGAGTAACCCAAATCAAGACCTTTGTCAATAACCGGTGAACCGGGTAATATTGAAAAATCGCCGGATGCCGCATCACTGAAAGATGGATTTACAGATAATCCTCCTGCGGAATCAGTGACGCCACCGAAATAATTGCCGCCTGTATTATTCCAAACATCATTAAAACCGCATTTATTTCCGACCGCACCATTTATACCATGAAATCCGTTATTTGTGAATATATTATTAAAAATACGAGCGGTCGGCGAAAATTCCTTTAGATATATGCCGGAAGCCGTGTTGAAAGAGCAGGTATTATGATGAAAGAGTGTATTTGTCGCTGTGATGTCATTCTCCAGACCGGATTCACCACAATTGGCAATCATATTACGATAAACAAGATTCCCATCGACTTCAGAATCCGAACCGCCTATGTCAATACCGTCTGCGGTGCAATCATGGACGTAGCAGTTTTTAATAATATTGGAATCGCCCTGCACTTCAATACCATCCCGGTTGGAATTGGCCAATTCCAGGCTGTCAACAACGATGTGGCTTGCCGCAATAATTATGATGGAATTGCCGGATGCAGATGTTCCATCGATAATTGCCGGATTATTCCCCTTTTTCCGATAAGTGATCTTTTGCGCCGAAGTTCCTGACATAGAAAGGCGTATAGAATCTGCAATATTATATGTACCGGACAAAATATTAATTGTATCACCCGGTTCGAGAATGCCCCTTTGATCCCCATTATCAATGGTCGCCCATGTATTTAGATTATCAAGGCCACTATTACCGTCGTTGCCGCCAGGAGAAACATAAAAATGTCCGGATGCGTTAATTACGGTAATCGTTACGATTTCACTGTCGACTGCGGAAGAATCATCGGTGGCATAAAATGTAATATCATAAATTCCGGATTGCAGATATGTCGGCGTCCAGTCAAATAAACCGGTACCGTCGCCATTGTCAACAAAACCTGCTCCGGTCGGCAAAGTTGAAGTTGCTAATGCCGGCATTGATTCAATATCTGAAGCGGATACGGCAAAGTTCAAATTTATATTTTCAGCAGCTGACTTTCCACCAATCGCAGCCAGGACCGGTTGCTGGTTACCGGCTTCATTTACTGTGATAGTAACAGCGGTATCTATTTTTATCAGTATCTCAGCGCCTGGGGTCAATGGGAAGGGAAAGTCGGTAATCTGGGGATTATATTCGTTTATCAATGTGTTAATATACAGTTTTTTCTGAGCAGAATCAGTCAGTAGCCCGGCATCAACCCCTTTACTGTCTGC
>CAZJLX010000546.1:0-2045 GCA_964546545.1 uncultured Ignavibacteriaceae bacterium
TACGTCTGGGTTTGGAATATCAGGGCATACAACACTACAAGCCGATTAAACACTGGGGTGGTCCCAAAGCCCTATTAAAAACTCAGGAAAGAGATAAACGAAAGATAACATTATGCGAAGCCAATAATATTAACTTGGTATATTTTTATTATAATGAACAACTGTCAAAGGAACTTGTCCAAAAAAAGTTGCATGACTACTTATAAATTATCCAGAGACGGTAGCCTATCCGCTCTGTGTTGGATTTCTTCCCGTCACAAATTCCCCACCAACCCGGTAACCCACCTGTAGGGTGGAAAAATAAATTATGGCTGTTGCCTTTAATTGACTCATCCACCCGTTGGGCAAGCTACGAATCTTTAATATTCAAATTCCCCACCAAACCAATGTTGATTCATCCATCTCCCCTTTTGTATGGCTATAAATGTTGAAACCGGAAGGAGGAAGAATTCGCGGCAAGTATTTCGTTCCTCAACACAGATGTGGATATGGACTTCCCACAATAATTCGCGCGTAGCGCAAAAGGGGGCCACTGCCCCAAAAAAAAGATGTTAAAATATGCGAAACGAACCCATTTTCTGCCCGTGGGCAGTTTTATAAGTTAATATAAGTTAGAAGGTTAGAGTAAACCGGCTCCCTGCCGGAAATGGCTTTGTTTTGAAAAACAAACCCATTTTTTTTGAAAGCTGTTTGTCATTCCTGTGCAGACGGGAATCCAGATTTATGAAATTGTGCCCATTCAGGCATAGATTCCTGCCTTCGCAGGAATGACAGGTCAGATATCGCGCTTTGCGCGCGATGTCAGGAGCCCTTCGATTCTCTCAGGATTTAGACCACGGCTCACTGATCTACGACTATTTAGCGGCGAGTCAGGCGCGCCCCGATTATATCGGAATCCACGACACGGCTCACTGATCTACGCTTAATTCCTCTTCCCTTAGGACATCGATATTGTCGATTCCAAGGCAGGTGTCCAGCGACAGGGCGGTTTTCAAAAGCGATGAATCGAACCTGACTTTGCGGATTTTCCCAGCCACTTCTTTGATCGGCACCGAGCCGATATCGGCCCCCTTAAGTGCCACCATCTGGCCGAATTTCCCTTCATGCGCCAGATGCACCGCCGAACTTCCGAAACGACTGGCTAAAATCCTGTCAAAGGCGGTCGGCGTTCCGCCGCGAAGAATATGCCCCAGAATGGTCACACGAGTTTCGAGCAGGGTGACCCCCTCGATTTGCGCCGCCAACTGGTTCGAGATGCCGCCAAGACGGATTTTATCGGGAGAGTTTTCGACGATCCGGTTGATGACGATATCGCCGCCCTCCGGTTTGGCCCCCTCACCGATGACGATGATCGAGAAATTTTTGCCCTTGCGATTACGGGTTCGGATCATGTCGCAGATGACATCGATATGATACGGGATTTCCGGAATCAGGATGGCATCTCCCCCGCCTGCCAGCCCGGAGGCGAGTGCCAGCCAGCCGGCATAACGCCCCATCACCTCGATAATCATCACCCGATGATGCGACTGGGCGGTCGTATGGATTTTGTCGATAGCGTCCACTGCCGAGGTCAGCGCCGAATCGAAACCGAAAGTCTGGTCGGTGCCCCAGAGGTCATTATCGATTGTTTTCGGGACGCCGATAATATTGAGACCCTTTTCGGCCATACCGTGCGAGGCGGCCATAGTGCCGTCGCCGCCGATGGCGATCAAAGCATCCAGACCGAGTTTTTCGAAATTTTGAAGCGCCTGGGTTGAACGGTCGATATAAATATACTCATCACCCTGTAAAACCGGGTAATTAAACGGATCGGCTCGATTGGAAGTCCCGAGAATCGTCCCGCCCAATGTCAGAATACCGGAGACATCTGATGATTTCATCTCCCGGTAGCGGTTCATAATCAGGCCGTCATAGCCGTCATTAAACCCGACCACTTCCATATCAAAGTCATGGATCGCGGTCTTTACAACCGCGCGTATAACCGCATTAAGACCGGGGCAGTCACCGCCGCCGGTCAATATTCCTATTTTCATTTTGCCTGACAT
>CAZJLX010000547.1:0-2038 GCA_964546545.1 uncultured Ignavibacteriaceae bacterium
TCGGTTATCGGGCCGCGTTTGCCGGATCCGATTTTATATTCATCAATCTGAGAAATCGGTGTCACCTCAACCGCCGAACCGGTAAAGAATACTTCATCGGCGATATACAGCATTTCACGCGGAATATTTTCCTCGACAACTTCGATTCCGGCTTCTTTGGCGAGCGTTATCAGAGTGTCACGGGTGATTCCGGGCAGAATCGAGGCACACAGCGGCGGCGTATGAATTTTACCATTAAGCACGACAAAGACATTCTCGCCGGAACCTTCCGAAACATAACCGTTGGTGTCAAGTGCAATCCCCTCGATAAATCCGCGGGCGGTTGCCTCAAGTTTAATAAGCTGGCCGCTTAAATAATTTCCGCCAGCTTTGGCCATCATCGGAGTCGTGCTTGGTGCGGCGCGACGCCAGGTCGAAATACAGACTTTGGCGCCTTTTTCCATCGCTTCCGGTCCGAGATATTTGCCCCAGGGCCAGGCCGCGATACAGACATCAACCGGGCAGGGGCGAGGATCGACGCCAAGCGATTCATAACCGCGATAAACGAGCGGACGGATATAACATTCCTCCATTTTGTTGGCGGCAATTAGTTCCAGTGTACCATCGAAAACCTGCTGCTTGGTAAAGGGAATTTCCATCTTATAGATCTTGGCCGAGTTGTATAACCGGTCGGTATGTTCCCGATGACGGAAACAGGCCGGGCCTTTGGGCGTTTTATAACAGCGCTGTCCCTCAAAAACCGACGAGCCATAATGGACAACATGGGAGAGCACATGTATTTTGGCATCATCCCACTTGACCAGTTTACCATTCATCCAGATATATTCAACCTTTTGAAAGGCCATATTACCTCCTGAGGGCTTTGGTTTATAATATTCTACACAAAATATAGGTAAATGTTTGGGCAAATTCAAGGTTAAAAATTATAACTTAGTGAAATGTTTCACAAGTTAATAGATTGTGAGTTTCAGCTTTATTGTGATGAGTTGCCTTAAATATTTGAGCCTATGTTCCTTCCTTAAAAATCGTTTGACATACTATTCTTTATGTCGCTAATTCATATACGATATGACCGACTATGAAAAAATATATCCTCCTGATCCCGGCGGCCGGGAAGAAGATAAAAAAGAGGTAAAAGAAGAGAAGAAAAGCGGGATGCCTTTTCTCGATCATGTCGAGGAACTTCGCTGGCGACTGATAAAATCAATCGTGGCGGTTGCTCTGATGGGCGCGATTTCATTCGCTTTTGCCGATCATGTTTACAAATTCATAACCTATCCGCTGGGTGATACCAAACTTCACTTTACAGAAATCACCGGTTCCTTTTATGCCTATCTGAAGATATCTTTTTTTACCGGCCTCTTTGGGGCGCTGCCGATTGTCTTGTATCAGATGTGGAAATTTATCGGCCCCGGTCTGTATCCCAAAGAGAAAAGGGCCGTCTTGCCGATGACCTTTTTTTCAACGATACTTTTTTTAATGGGGGCGGCCTTTTGCTTTTTTATCGTCCTGCCCTTTGCGCTTAATTTTTTAATAAATTATGGAGCAGGGGAGATGACCCCGATTATCACTGTTTCAAGTTATATCTCTTTCACCGGCCTGTTGCTGATTGCCTTTGGCTCCGCTTTTCAACTTCCGGTAATCGGCTATTTTCTCGGGTCAATCGGACTTATCACGCCGCGAATTCTGGGCAAGGCGCGACCGTATGCGCTGATCGCTATTTTGGTCGCCGCCGCCATATTATCACCCCCTGATGTTTTTACTCAGGTACTTCTTGCCGGACCGTTATATATACTTTATGAAATCACTATTGTGGTTGTGAGACTTACCGGCAAAGAGAGAAAAGATATGGATTGATTTTAGAAATTCGATTTTTTCGAACGTAGATATGTAAAACAGGTGACAAAAGGACTTTAAAAATGAATTCAGCCAAAAAATGGATTTTGGCGGTGAGAGCGCCCTTTTTTACCGGTATCGCGATGCCTATACTAATCGGAGCGACACTGGCCTATTATGAAACCGGCGCGTTTCAGTGGGG
>CAZJLX010000548.1:0-2033 GCA_964546545.1 uncultured Ignavibacteriaceae bacterium
CGGTCACGCTCAACAGCGGCGTTCTGGCGCCGGGTCAGTATTACGGTTCGATTGAATTCTCCAGCAATGATACGATATATACCAGCGGTTCGATTCCGGTCGGAATGAATATTTATGCTCCCGATATTTATATAGCGCAGAGTTCGGTCGATGATACGCTGGCGACCGACGGGTATTCGACCAAACCGCTAGTTATCAGCAACAACGGTCCCGGACAACTGCAGTATGAAATTAGCCGACAGATGTTTAGCGGCAAGGAATCGGTTACTTCTCTACAGACTCCGGCAGAACCGCTTGGCTGGCGCTTATCCGACGATGAGAAAGATTCGCCGGTTCAGGAACCTTATTTCGCGGCCGGCACACGAGGAAATGGCGGGCCCGACGATTGGGGATATTCCTGGATAGATTCGGATGATCCCCTGGGACCGGATTTCGGCTGGATTGATATTTCCGCGATAGGTACCGAAATCGCAGGTCTGGGAGATGATGATACATCAGCGGCTATCGGTATCGGGTTCGATTTCCCGTTTTATGAAAACAGCTATTCCGAATTAAATATCAGTTCCAATGGTATTATAACTTTTGGTTCGCCCTCGACCAGCCGCACCAATTATGGTATTCCGACTTCGGCGGCACCGAATAATATGATCTCCATGTGGTGGGACGATCTTGATCCGCGGCGCGGCGGGCATATTTATTATTATTATGATTCGGATAACAGTCGTTTTATTGTCAGTTTTATTGAGATTCGCAACTATTATTCATCAACCGGAACCGGGTTGCTGACCTTTCAGGCCGTATTGCATTCTTCCGGAAAAATACTTCTTCAATACGGCCAGATGGACCCGGGTACGGATACCGACAGCCTTTCGGGAGCAACGATTGGAATTGAAAACAGCTTGGGTGATGACGGCCTGGAAGTGGTTTATAATGCCGGGTATATGCATGATACTCTGGCGGTACTCATCAACGCCGCCAACTGGATGTTGGTTGATCCCGCAATCGGTACTGTCGAGCCATTTAATAGTGATACGATCGATGTTAATTTTAATGCGGCCGAGCTTGGCGACGGCGATTACAACGGGCAGTTGACGATCAACAGCAATGACCCGGATAGTCCGGTGTTAATCATTCCGGTCGGTTTGACGGTTGTCAATCAGGCGCCGCCTGATCCACCGACACCGGTCAGCCCGGCTGATGGCGCCGACTCTCTCAATCAGCCGATCACGCTTGATTGGAGCGATGTAACCGGTGCGATTATATATCAACTTCAGGTTGACAGTTCGGCCGGATTCGGGGCACCTTTGTTTGACACAAGTCTGGCGTTATCGCAGTATGATATTTCAGGTCTGGCTGGTGGAACCGCATATTTTTGGCGAGTTCGGGCGGAAAACATGGTCAACTGGAGTAATTGGAGCCTAATTAGAAGTTTTACAACAATAACGCCATGGATCTGCGGTGATGCCAACAGCGATGACGATGTTAATATTTTTGATGTGACATTTATTATCAGCTTCCTATATAAGGGCGGCGCGGAGCCGGAACCATATGAATCGGCCGATGTTAACAATGACACGGTCGTAAATATTTTCGATGTCACGTATATGATAAGTTATCTGTACAAAAGCGGCCCGGAACCGGCCTGTCAGTAATTTAAAAATATCGAAAGATTTCATAAGGCGGAAGATTCTTCTTCCGCCTTTTTATAATATAATTATACTCGTCTTCGAAAGTTCCGGCGGATTCAAGATATATAAATAGAGCCATTAAGATATACTCGATGGGAGTTCAGGGATTAACTCGCAAGTACATGCCTTCCATCAGTTTTAGTCCCGATATTGTCGATGTATGGACTTTCGATCATATCGCCCTTCTTTGCCCTACTCCGGACAATGCAGGATTTCTGATAATCCCGGTAAATCGGGATCAGGATATGATCGGGCGTTAAATGACAGCCAAAAGGCGGTCATGTCTAAGCCTTTTCCTACTGCCACCGGTCGGATTAAAACCATCCATTGAAGGTCGGGTTAAAA
>CAZJLX010000549.1:0-2024 GCA_964546545.1 uncultured Ignavibacteriaceae bacterium
TGAACATAAATATCGCGTCCCTGAAGATAAGCCTGCAACCGAAGGAAAAGGCGCTCCATCTTTTCCTCTGAAATGGATTTATTGACCTTGCCCCACCAGACAAGATCTTTGCTGGCCGGTTCCTCAACGATAAATTTATCTTTAGCGGCGCGTCCGGTATGAAGACCGGTGCGGACGACGATCGGCCCCAGATGGGCAATACAGCCTTCATTTTTGCGAATAATTTCCTCATACAGCATCGGCGTCCGAAAATTCCAGTGCACATCGCCGACATTGGTCAGGCCATGATTTTCCAATCCGTAACTGCTGGGATAAAAACCGTTCGACATAATTAAACCCCTTTATGTTTAATAATTATTTTATATCTTAATTCAGAATAAATCCCCTTTTCTTACATCGGTTTATTTAATAAATACATTAATTTTATCAATCCGGTTTGTATATTTTACAATTTACTGTCTCATAAAATCAATAAAAAATATACCCATGCAAACCGATAGGCAAAAAAAGCCCTGCTGCGGCCAGACCGAAGGGAAAAAAACAGGCCTTCTGCCTGTATGGCGGAGAGGCAGGGATCCGCGACCCATAAATTCTTATAAGTTTAAAAATACCAATAGATTAGGCGTAATCCAATGAAAATTCGAAAGTTAAGCTGAGTCAAGTACCGTTAACTTCCGTGAAGTTTGTTGTTAGAAAATTGTCAGAAAAAATACAACCTTGCCTTAACCTGGCTCTTGCATGGTACAACTCGTCTAAAATTGAAAAGTGGAATTA
The DNA here is from genome assembly GCA_964546545.1 of uncultured Ignavibacteriaceae bacterium. Taxonomy (GTDB): domain Bacteria; phylum Zixibacteria; class MSB-5A5; order GN15; family PGXB01; genus CAZJLX01. The sequence continues at coordinate 775 of CAZJLX010000549.1, forward strand.
TACAGATTTTCCCCGTACCTCCGCTTTTGAGCATATCCTGCAATTGCAACTTGGATTTCTACACAATATTAATATTATGGGAATAGTAAGTTTTGCTTATCGACTTTTAAGCTGATCAAATATATCATTTACAATCGAATACGATTTCAATCAGAGCTTTTCTACTAACAACCTCTTTCAAATCTTACCAGGTTCGGTTCGGTCCCCATCACAACAACCTTATCGCCTGATTTAAGTACTGTATCGGCGGCAGGAATGGTGTCGACCAATTCCTCTTTGTCCTCAGTTATATGCTTTACCATAACAACGCTAACGCCAAACTTCTTCCTTAAGTCAATATCCGATAGCGTCTTGCCAAAAAATCTGGGTGAAACCGGGATCTCAGCGATTCTCATATTTTTCGTACCCGGAATCATTGCCATGGGTGAATTACTATTCACGGTAGCAGCCATACCTGAAACCACATCGCGTTTGAAGATTTCAGCATTATACCGCTCAATGACATTTTCGGGCCAAATACTACCAACGATCTCACCATTAGACAGGACAGGAACATCATATGTATGACTGCCCAAGTGCTTCATAACGTCGGCCAGACTATCCTCGGGTGAGAATATGGGAAAACCATGCTCAATCATCAAATCCTTGGCAATCAATAGGCTCATTAAGGATTGCGTATCTGCCATAACGGGGCGGATTTCATCCAGCGTAATAAGACCACAAAGATTGTGATTCTCATCAGTCACGAATAGTGCATTCCCCGGATGCTCTATAAAGCGTGAGACAATAGATATCAATTTCGCGTTGACCGGAATCGTAGAAAAATCTTTCTTCATAATATTTTCGACTTTTAAGTCTTTCATCACGTCGATCGAGTGCCCCTTATGAATATTTAATCCGCGCCGTAATAGTTTAATCGTATAGATCGTTCCTACCTGGATTCTGCTTGCCAGGACAGTCGCAATAATACAACTAATCATTAACGGAAGCATAATTTTGTAATCGTCAGTAAGTTCAAAGATAATTAAGATGGCTGTAATTGGGGCATTAGTACTGGCTCCCACGACAGCCCCCATGCCGACTAAAGCATATGCCCCGGGAGTGGCCACAGCCCCGGGCCATAGGATATTAACTGCTGTTCCCAAAACACCTCCAATCATGGCCCCGATAAAGAGCGAGGGAGCCAGAATACCACCGGAGCCACCTGAGCCAATGGTAATGGAGACCGCAAATATTTTTACTATGACCAG
>CAZJLX010000550.1:0-2016 GCA_964546545.1 uncultured Ignavibacteriaceae bacterium
TGACTCTCCCCTCTTGAAGACCCCGGCCGGTAATTCTCGTGTGATGGAAAAATAGATCTTTGTCGCATCGGTTATAATATCTTTGCTGTTTATATTAGTGCTATCCTCATTTATAATCAGAAAATCTTTGGCACCTTGTCCCTCGGCGATCCGATATTTGGCCTGCTTATAGCCGTCGTAACTGTCATAACGGTCAAGATGATCCGGCGTTATATTTAATATCAGCGCTATTTCGGGTGTAAAATCTTCTATTGATTCAAGCTGAAAACTTGACAGTTCCACCACGGCCCAGCCATCGGCTGGAACAGACTCCACTGCAGCCGAAAAAGGAAATCCGATATTGCCGCAGACCCGGTTTTCAATTCCCGCCCGGGTCAAAATAGCACCGATTAAAGTAGTTGTTGTCGTTTTGCCGTTAGAGCCGGTGACAGCAATAATCCGCCCCCGACAGAACCATGAAGCGAGTTCTATTTCCGAAAAAACAGGGATACCCCGACTTTTTATTTTTTGGACAATCTCGCTGGAGACCGGGACACCGGGTGAAAGAATGACAAATTCGGATTTAAACAGCCGATCGGTATGTCCCCCGGTTTCATATTCGATTCCGGATGTTTTCAGCTGCTTAACCGCTGAACTTAATTTATCGATCGGACCGTTATCGGAAACAAATGGCTGACCGTCCATGCGTAATATCAATTCGGCGGCCGCCAGACCGGATCGGGCCATACCGATGACACCGATTTTCCGTCCTTTTACCCTCTCTTTTGTTGTCATCTTACCTTCAATGTTGATAAGGTTAACAGTGCAAAAAGTGCCCCGATAATCCAGAAACGGATAACCACTTTGGATTCGGACCAGCCCAAAAGTTCAAAATGATGATGAATCGGCGCCATTTTAAAAATACGTTTGCCGCCTCGATACTTGTATGACAGCACCTGAATCATCACCGATAAAACCTCAATGACAAAAACACCACCGACTATCACCAACAGAAGCTCTTTTTTGATCAGGATAGCGACTGCACCCAGAGCGCCACCCAGCGCCAGCGAACCGGTGTCACCCATAAAGACTTCCGCGGGATTGGAATTAAACCAGAGAAATCCCAGCGCCGCGCCAACCGCTGCGCCGCAGAATATCGCCATCTCTCCCGCACCCGGCATATATTCAATCTGCAGGTAGCTGGAAAAATCGGACCGCCCGGCGATATAGGCCAAACCGGTGAAAGCGACAAAACAGAGACCGCTTAAGCCAATGGCCAGGCCGTCGCAGCCGTCGGTCAGATTGACCGCATTGGATGACCCGGTGAGAACCAGCACGATAAAGGGAACATATAGTATACCCAGTGAAAGAACATAATTTTTAAAAAACGGTATACCGGTGGTGCCGTTAAATGTCGAATTGGGCGGGAAGTACAACAAAATCAAACCGAAGATAAGACCAAGGAGAACTTGTCCAACCAGTTTTTTTCGTCCCACCATACCTTTCGGCTGATTTTTCACTGCTTTCAGGTAATCATCCATAAAACCGATCGACCCCAGCCAGACAGTCACAAGCAATACCATTAGGATGAAATAGTTGGTCAAATCGGCCCACAGCAGAGTCGGAATTATTATCGCCGTCAGGACGATAATACCGCCCATCGTCGGTGTTCCCTCTTTGGCAAGATGACTCTGGGGACCTTCTTTGCGAATCTTTTCCTGTATCTGATATTTTTTCAGCACCCGGATAAAAAAGGAACCGAGCAGAAGCGAGATTATTATTGCGGTAATGGTCGCGGCGGCAGTGCGAAACGTTATATAACGAAAAAGATTAAAGCCGGACACATACTGGGTCAACTGAGTGAATAGATGATATAACATATTAATTCTGCCTGAGCGCCGCGCCTTTTAGCTGGGTTATAATCTTTTCCAGCCCAATACCGCGCGAGGCTTTGAAATAGACGATATCTCCCCTCGCGATATCCGTCAACAAAACCTCGCCGGCGGTTTGGGTGGAATCAAAATATTTTATCTGTTT
>CAZJLX010000551.1:0-2016 GCA_964546545.1 uncultured Ignavibacteriaceae bacterium
GGCTTGTGACGCCCTGGACCCTCGGGGCGATCCCGCATGAGATCGGCCATAACCGCCATCTTGAGCATTGCCAATCCCAGCCCGGTAACTGGGCCGCGCCTAATCCCGATTCACCGGCCGGGTTTAAAAACGAGCAGCATGACATCACCAATAATCCCGGCGTCGTAGCCCCGGTGATTGTTCCGCCTCATCCGGCGGTACCGGCCAAAGATAGCTGCTGGGATCGTTCCTGCGTGATGAGTTATAACGATGTAGATCGAAACTTTTTCTGCGGCAAATGCCTGCTTAAGAATCGTGGGTGGGCCATTGAAAGACTCGATAATCCGGGTCCGGCTGTTCATGATCCATAATTATGAAGGCAATAAAGGTTTAAAATATGAGCGCAATATGTTTAATCTGGCAAAATTATACCGCTTTATCGACAGGGAAATCAAAGCGAAACAGCTGTTTATTTTCCCATTATTCTCTGTCTGGCTATTTTATTTTTCCATTTTTTTCGCGGTCGGGTGTTCGGCCGAAGAATCAGGAGGAATATCCGAAATGAAGGAATTGAAAATTTCGGTAGTTGTCGAGGGATCTGAATTTTTATCCGGTGAGTATTTTAAAACAACGACGACTTTGATGAATACAGGTAAGGATCCGATTGAAGTACATAATATGATGCCGGTATCATATTTTGACTATGAGTTAAGATCACCGGATGGCAGTAAATTAATATATGCCATATCTCATAGAATATATAAAAGGTGGGTGGCCGAAGGCCAAAGCGTCGCCCCGCCCGTACCATCCTTTAAATCCCTTCTAGCCGGGGAATCGATTTCCCTTACCGAAGATTTGGTTAAATATTCTTTTGACAATATTAATCCGGGTCGTTATCAATTGATTGCGCTTTACAGTAAGAATGGTGACACTATCAGATCCCAACCGGTTGAAATTAAGATTGTACCACCCAGAATAAGCCAGTTTACCAGTACATCCTGTCTGCTTCGGCGAATTGTTTTATCAGCCTTTATTCATAAGGCGTTTGATGATAAGCTGTATCTGTTTTTTAAAGGAACCTATTCGCATCTGCCGCAAAATGGTACTTATCTTCGCATTAAAAAAATATCCGATACCGGCGATATTGGTGGATTGGCAGTGGCGGTTCATACCGACGGAGAAAATCGGGGTTATTGGATTTCATGGCTTCAAAACGGATCAATCTTTGCCGCAAAATGTTTTGGCAATGTTTTGTCGGAGGAGATCGGACCTGTACCTTTGAAGATGAACAATCCCCGATTGGTTAAGACAGGAATTGAACTCTCGGATTACTCAGGTCTGTTTGTTGTTGTCGGGGAAGTAAACGGTAAAATTGTCATGCAGCAATTAATGTTCGGCAACGGTGACGTAAAAATGGGAAATAGCGCGCCGCTTTGTGATAATTTACCTGATTTAATATTACCTCATTATCGAATTGAAAACGATAAAGGTAGGTTGTATTTGGTCTGGGTTGAAAAATCGGGAGAAAACACAAAGCTTTTGTACCGCTCTTATAGTACAGTAGACTGGATATCCGATTCCAAACCGACAAAGATATATCAGCGAAAATCGCATCTTTCCTCTCTTGAGATTTCTGTTTTCAGGTTAAATGAACCGATTAAAGTTCACGCTTTGTTCGGACCCGAACCGCCGGAAGATCCTGAAAATGAGAGACCTCGTATGTTTTATGTCACTTCGTCGCTTGATAATTCAGGGAAATTCGAAGAAAGGTTTATATCTGTTCCTGAAGAGCCGGTAGACAGGTGGGCTATTTCTTCTTTGGACGAGGGACCTTTGCCGATAATTGCTAAAATTGGAGATAAGTTATATTGGACGCAAATGATTGGCGGTAGTGGCTGGCAAATTCTCACCGCAAACGTTCCGGATATTAATTTTCTGCATATCCTGAGTTCAATCAATGATAAGTTCTGGGCCGAATGGGTCAATCCATTATTGGGGGTCAGACAGGCAGAAATACCATGCCAAATGATTATTGAA
>CAZJLX010000552.1:0-2012 GCA_964546545.1 uncultured Ignavibacteriaceae bacterium
AGGTAACTCCGCTCCATCCATGAAGCGGTTTTTAACTCACTAATCCGCCCCGATTGATAATTCTCCCTTTTCCCGAAGATTTACCAGCGCAAACGAAAGATACTCCAGTTCCATCGACATATTTTCATTGCGTAAAAATACATCATCGGGCACTTTCAGGTTAACCGGGGCAAAATTCAAAATACCCTTAATTCCAGCCTTTACCACATCATCAACAATATACTGGGCCACAGTCGCCGGAACCGCAATGATAACTATCTTAATATTATTGTTTTTAAGATCCTGTTCAAGGTTTTTTATATCCGAAACAATAATTCCCTTATGATTCGAGCCGATTTTCCGCTGGTCATTATCAAATATCACCGAAATATCAAAATTCTGACGCTGAAATTCCTTATAACCGACCAGCGCCGAACCTATATTGCCAACACCGATTAAAGCCACGTTCCACATATTGTCCAAGCCCAGAATTTCGGCAATTTGCTTTTTTAATTCCGATACCGGATAACCCAGGCCCCTTGTCCCAAACGAGCCAAAAAAGGAAAGGTCTTTTCTCACTTGTGCCGGGGTTAATTTCTCGCGACGGGCCAATTCTTTGGATGAGACCGTTTCGTAATTTTCCTTTTCCAAAATCGAAAGAACCCGATAATAAAAAGAGAGACGATGTATGGTCGATTCCGATATTTTTCTTTTTCCGCCGTCACGCGCCACTTTAATGCCTCAACCTATATATTTCTATACCATATCCGGTTTTTGCCGGAGCATGTGAATCTATTCACAAATACTAAATTAGTCGAGGTTGAAAACTATGTCAAGTGAAAAGATTATTTACTCAGCTTAATATATATGCGGTAACGACATATATTGTAGCTATAGAAGACAAAAATACTATATATTGATAATTTAGAAAAATACGATAATGATTGTCATTATTAGATAATTATCCTGCGCGGTATATCTTTGTTTATCCGGCAGACTATCTCATAATTAATACTATCGGCCCAATCGGCCAATAACTCGGCGCCGATGAATTCATCACCATCACGCCCGATCAGCAGGACCGGATCCTCGACCCGCACATTTTTAATGTCGGTGATATCGACCATCATCAGGTTCATACATATCCGCCCGCGAACCGGCGCCCGTTTACCCCTGACTAAAACATAAGCTCGATTCGATAATCTCCGATCATATCCATCGTAGTATCCGACCGGGATGACAGCCAGACGAGTCCTCGATGTGGTCCGATAGGTGCAGCCATATCCGATATATGAATCAGGCCGCAAATCCTTTATCTGGATAATGCGACTTTTCCAGCTTAAAATAGGCGTTAAGATATTTTTGTTCTTTTGTTCTGAATTTCCTCTCAGCAGCTTATATGAAAGATAGGTTTCCTTCGACGGCCACATACCGTAGATAGCTATTCCGGGACGGACCAGTTCGAATTTGGTCTCTTCAAACAGCAGCAGTGCCGCTGAACTGGCAGTGTGTCGATATACCGGTTGTAAACCGAGACGTGACAATTCTGCCGCACCTTTTTCGAATCGCTCCAGTTGAAGATTGGCGTATGAATGATCGGTCGTATCCTCAATATTGGCAAAGTGAGTCGAAAGACCCTTAAATATTAATTGCGGATACTTCTTTATCGCGGTCGCGACTTTTTGAAGCTGATCCTCTCCGACTCCCTGACGATTGGTACCGGTTTCTATTTTCAGATGAATATTTATTATCTGATCATGTTTAATTGTCAGTTGGCCGAGTCGATTAATAATTTCCGTGTCATAAACGACCGGTTCGAGATTATATCTAATAATCTCGGAAAGGTCCGCACGACTGATATACCCGACCATCAGGATTTTGCGATCCCACCCGAACCGCCGTGCTTTGACCGCTTCATCCAATGAATGAAGTGCAATATATTCGACCTTTTCGGGTGATAACAGGGTTATCATCTCTTTCAATCCGTGACCATAACCGTTGGCTTTAACCGCGGCGGCGATTTGCCGGTGGCC
>CAZJLX010000553.1:0-1978 GCA_964546545.1 uncultured Ignavibacteriaceae bacterium
TATACAACAGAATATAAAGACAAAAGGATTGTATGGGCTAACAATCAATGACTCCCGAATGCTGTCCGTCAATTTGAAGAAATGATTTCTGATTAGCCGTAAATACCGACTATTTCGGCGACAGCGCGGTTTATTTCCTCCTCCGAAGTATGTCTTCCGACTGAAAAACGCAAAGTTCCTTTGGCATATTCAAGTGGTATATTCATAGCCTTGATAACATTTGAAATATCAACACCATCACCGTGACAGGCCGCCCCGGCCGAAGCGGCAATGCCCTTTAGCTGTGACAGCATTTTATTGGCTTCGCGATTTTTAAATGAAACACTGGCGGTATTGGGCAGTCTTTTTTCCGGATGACCATTGATTTTCAGATCGGGAATTTTGTCAAAGAGCGATTTTTCGAGAAGATCGCGCATTTTTTTCATATGATAGGAATATTCGTCAAGATTATTACTAATCAATTCCGCAGCTTTTCCCAGACCGACAATTTCGAGGATATTTTCGGTTCCGGCCCGGCGACCCGACTCATGACCGGCGCCATGAATCTGTTTTTCCAGATTTATTCCTTTTTTAACATACAAAGCGCCGATCCCTTTCGGGGCATACAGTTTATGACCGGCAATCGAGAGCAGATCAACGCCGAGCGAATCGGCTGTAACTTCGATTTTGCCGACCGATTGGGCACAATCGGAATGGACGAAAATATTATGCCGATGCGCGATTTCGGAAATCTCTTTAATCGGCATTATCGTTCCGACCTCGTTGTTGGCGTGCATAATGGTAATCAGAATCGTCGACGGTCTGATTACTTTTTCCACCTGCCGAAGGGAGATCAAGCCATCTCTATCGACCGGCAGATAAGTTATCTCAAAACCTTCTTTTTGAAGAAAATCGCAAACTTCGGTTACCGCCGGGTGTTCGACATTGGAACTGATTATATGATTGCCTTTATTTTTATAAGCACGAGCTACGCCTTTGATAGCATAATTATTCGACTCGGTTCCGCCCGATGTGAAAATCAGTTCCTCGGTTGTGCAATTAAGCAAATTGGCTATTTGCCGTCGCGATTTTTCAACGGCATCATGGGTTATTTTGCCATAATAATGTGATGAGGAGGGGTTGCCGAAATGAGTTGTCAGGTAGGGCATCATCGCCTCGGCGACAATCGGGTCAATCGGCGTCGTCGCGTTATAGTCAAGATATATCGGCTGCATATTTGACTCCCACTTATTGAAGTTATGTAGTAAAGATACGTTTGGAAAGGGGGCAAATCAAGACATGTGATCAAAAGAAAAAACAAGAAAATAATATTAACCAATTCCACGGATGAAAAATAAGATGGTTTATGATAATTTATGGTCGTGCTTTAAGGCGAAATCAATACTTTTGGCAACGAGAAAATAGACGTGAGCCTGATTTTACGTTTCGCGCGATATCTAATTGATTTTTATTTCTTCCCTGATGTCCGTATCATTTTCCGCATGATCGGGCGACTTTCGGAGCGTCGCGCCACTTCTTTGAAACCGGCCTTTAAATAGGCACTGGGTAAACCATAATAGGCGAAAACATCCGGCATTATTTTCTTACGCGGCTCGACCGGATAAGCCTCGATAATTTTGGCGCCATTGGCATTAGCGAATTTGACCGCTTCTTTTATCAGCGCTGTCGAGACGCCTGATCGGCGATACTCTTTGTTGACAAAAAGGCAAACAATCGACCAGACTTCTTTATTATCAACCGGTTTTAATACTCGCGACCGCGCCAACGCCGAAAAATGCTCCCGCGGCGCTACCGAGCACCAGCCGATCGGTAGGTTGTCGATATAGGCGAGTATTCCCGGTATTGTACCGCCCCGAACCAGTTTTTTCATCGCTCGTTTGTTGCTCTCACCTTTTTGCTTCTCAAATTCGGAGCGTTTAATGCGCGACCACATACACCAGCATCCGCCGCAGGCCCCACGTTTACCAAAGAGCGTTTC
>CAZJLX010000554.1:0-1977 GCA_964546545.1 uncultured Ignavibacteriaceae bacterium
GAGGCCTGGTCACGGAATAGACCGGTCGATTCGACTACAATCTCGGCGCCCAGTGAGGCCCAGGGAAGGTTGGCCGGATCGCGCTCGGCAGAAATCGGAATCTTTTTGCCATTGACGGCTATGGAATTTTCATCATGAGAAATCTCACCCTGGAATTTTCCATGAACCGAGTCGTACTTCAGCAGATGAGCTAAAGTTGCCGCATTGGTGATATCATTAATACCGACAATATCAATATCGGATTGCAGGGCCTTCCTTAAAACAAGTCGTCCTATTCTCCCAAAGCCGTTAATACCTACTTTTACCGGCATTGTTCCTCCTTGAATTTAGTCTATTATTTAAAGATATACCCAATTCCAAAAGTTAATGTCCATCCCGAATAATCTTTTGCATTGGCCAGCGCCTTGCCGAAAGTTACCGGGATATATTTCCCGGCAAATGTCAAACCTATCTGATCGGCAACCGGCCAGTCGATTCCTCCGCCAAGCATATAGGAAAACTTGGCCCGCGTTTCACTATTATCGAATCCATAATTATAATAATAGTCATAATCTACAATATTTTGTGTGCCTACGACAAGGCCAAAACCGGGTTGTAGAAAAATATGAAACGGTGCCCGCTCGAATTTATATAACGGATAGAACTTTGCAGTTATCATAACCGGATAGATATTTACCGTGCTTATAAAGATATCGCTGGTATCATTTCTGATATGTTCCATTTCACCTCGGCTGTAAATGCCGAACTGAAACTCCAGCGCCAGCGGTCGTGCAATTCGATGGGCATAAAAAAATTCGGCATAAATACTGCTTTTGGCAAAATCAAGTGTATACGCCGTATCACCAACTTCTTTTTCATCACCCAGATTGGTCCAAACACCTATCCGTCCACCGGCGAAATTTTGATCAAGAAAAACCGGACCCCGTTTTTCCCCGGCGAAGGTATACTTGGCGGCCATTATCAGAATTGACATGACTAACATAATCAGTAATAATCTAAATTTTCTCCTACCCAAAGAAGACCTCGGCTGTTTCAATCATCTCCGCATCAACCGTTTTTATTTGTGAAGTCACTTTTGAAAGTGGAAACGGCACAATTTTATTACCCTGCAGCGAAACCATATTGCCGAATTTGCCGTTATGAACATAATCGACGGCATGGACGCCAAAGCGAGTGGCCAGCACTCGGTCATAAGCGGTCGGGGTTCCGCCGCGCTGAATATATCCGAGAATAATCGCCCGCGTTTCAAAGCCGGTTCCCTCCTCAATCAGATCGGCCAGTCTGCTTCCGATACCACCGAGACGAACATGACCAAAGGAATCTATTTTTTGATTCTGTAATATTTCTTCTTCTGACTCAATATCGGTTTTGGATCGCTTCAGTTTTGCGCCCTCGGCGACGACTACAATGGAAAAATCTTTGCCGCGTTTGTGACGCCTTTTAATAAGATCACAGACTTCGTCAATGTATGTATCTTTTTCCGGAAAGAGTATCATATCGGCACCGCCGGCAATACCTGATTCAATCGCGATCCAGCCGGCATGTCGCCCCATAACCTCGACCACCATCACCCGATCGTGAGCCTCGGCCGTAGTATGGACGCGATCGATAGCTTCGGTTGCAATATTAACGGCCGTATCGAATCCGAAAGTACGATCGGTACCCATCACATCATTATCGATAGTTTTCGGAACACCGATAACTTTAATGCCTTCTTCATGCAATCTGGCCGCAACACCGAGAGTATCTTCGCCGCCGATAGCGATCAGGGCATCTATATCGTAACGTTTGACATTGCTTTTTATCAGCTCGACACCATTTTCAACTTTGAACGGATTGGTTCGCGAGGATCGGAGTATTGTACCGCCCCGGGGGAGAATACCGGAGACTTCACCCAGTGACAACGGATGTATCAATCCTTCATCGATTAATCCTTTCCAACCCTTGTATATTCCAAGAACGGCATATCCGTAATTT
>CAZJLX010000555.1:0-1974 GCA_964546545.1 uncultured Ignavibacteriaceae bacterium
TATCTATTTATAATTTATTATAATATAGCTGCATCAAACTGTTTCCGGAATGTAATAAATGACCTTGATTAAACAGTTAAAGTTATTTTTTAGTATCATACTAATTCTCTTCGTCGCTTATTCGGCCTGTTTCGGAAAATCCAAAATAGATTCATTAAAAAAGGGCGATAAAATAAAACTGATTCTTAAAAATCAATCACAATCTGGTATAGGCAGTTTATTATGGCAATCCGGTGATAGCTTAGCAGTCAATTATGATATAATTGGCCGGAGAATCTATCGAAAGCACGAAATTAGCCAATTATTTCTCCAGAAAGGCTATTCAAAGAAAGCTTTACGAAATGGTGTAGCAGTAGGTATAATTTTGGGCGGAATTATCGGATATATTATTGAAGGGCCTGGTCGCCAGGAGGGTGGATCGTTCCAGGATCCAGTCCATTATCATCAACCTCGTGCTTGTGTAATTATGGCAACTGGTTTAGCCGGAGCAACGATTGGGTTGCTGATTGCCACACATTATAGGGCTTATATTGAGATAGAATGTGATACCGTCTTTTCAAATGGCAGCCAGATAGAATATAGGAAGTCTTGCAGTAAGAATTTTGGAATAAATCTTAATTTCGAAATAAAATTATAGTGGGATAGGACTAATTTAAGATATTGAAGTAAATAACATATTATTGCGTCTCAAAAGATATATTATGTTTACTATTATATCAGTATAATATCATATTCTATCAATAATGTGAATAAGCCGGCCGAAACCTGCTATTTCACGACGAGATTAACCAAACGGTTCGGGACATAGATCTTCTTGATTATCTTTTTTCCGTCAGTATGGGCCATCACCCGCGAATCGAGCATAACTCTCTCTAAGACTGCATCTCGCTCCGAGTCACGTACTATTTGCAATTCTGAACGGAGTTTACCATTGATCTGAATCGCAATTGTCACCGAATCAAAATGAAGCGCATCCGAATCGTACTCTGGCCAATCCGAATGAAATATCGATCCTGATTGCCCGCAATTTTGCCACATTTCCTCGGCCAAATGCGGCGCCAGCGGAGCTATCAGTTGAATGAGCCTTAAAATGACATAATCATTCAATTTATCATGTTTTATTTTAGACGAATCAAAAGCATGTTCCATTTCCATCAGAGCCGATATTGCAGTATTAAACTGCAACCTGTCAATATCTTCGCTGACCTTCTTAATCGTCTGGTTTAACTTAATATAAACCTGCTGTTCATTATCGGTCAATTCGCCATCTTTAAAGTAATACTTTAAGTCGGGGTTACTCCCGCGAAAATTATCGGCGAGCGGGAAGAAGCGATTTTTTATGAACTTGGCAATCCCAACCAAAGCATCTTCAACCCAGAGAACCTCTTTTTCGCCCGGCGTGGCAAAAAACATCCCCAATCTGGAAATATCGACGCCGTTTGTTTCCATCAGGCCAATCGGAGAAACGACATTCCCTTTGGATTTGGACATCTTTTCACCCTGAGCGTCCATAACCATCCCATGATTAAACAATATCTTTGCCGGTTCCTCGTCGTTCACCCAGCCCAGATCTTTTAGGAATTTCTGGAAAAATCTGAAATACAATAAATGACCGGTGGCATGTTCGACCCCGCCGATATACTTATCAACCGGCATCCAGCTATTTACAAGCTCCTTATCAAATGGAACCGAATCGTTTTTTGGATCGGCATATCTTAAAAAATACCATGATGAGCAAACGAAAGTATCCATCGTATCCGGATCCCGCTGAGCCTCTCCCCCGCACTTCGGACAGGAAACATTCATATATGATGGCACATCGGCCAGCGGTGAGCGCCCTTTGGGCAGATAATTTTCAACTTCCGGCAAAAGAACCGGTAAATCCTTCTCGGCAACCGGAACCGCGCCGCATTTATCACAATGAATAATCGGTATCGGTGCTCCCCAGTACCGCTGGCGGGAGATGAGCCAGTC
>CAZJLX010000556.1:0-1971 GCA_964546545.1 uncultured Ignavibacteriaceae bacterium
CGATATAATTCTGGGATACATCGCTGTTTGCCTGATTAATCGCCCAGCGTAAGGAACCGACACCGGCATCATTGAGATTGGTGACCGTAATCGCCCCCTCGCAGAGATCGCCGGTACCATCGCCGTCAGTATCCAATTGGTTCGGATTGTAAACTGAAGGGCAGTTGTCGCATGAATCAAGTACATAATCGCCATCGATATCGGAATCAAAGGCATAGGCATTATGTTTGAAATAGAGCCATTTGGAGACACCGTAAGCATTTTGGGTTATTTGTCCCCAGTGTAAGGTGGGAGAGTCATCCCACGCCGAACTGTCTATTACAGCGGCCGTTAATGTAGAAACACCATCATAATAGACAACGATACTATCCAGCCAATAGACGACAATTTCATAAGTGTGAAATTCATCATCGGTATCGACCAAAGCTTCCGCCCCCTTCTGTCCGTATTCATACCATAAGTAAATATGATCCTGACCAATGAACAGGGCATTACCGCGATCCTGTTCGACCGTAAACCATATTGAATTCACCGTTGAATTGTCCGGGTCGATTGCTTCCCCGGAAACATATCTCATCTTCGTTTCAATTCTTAACGTATCCGGAATCGATATTTTCGGTGCCCACATAAAATTCCAAAAGTATTCGGCCCAGTCGGATGTTGTTAATACCAGCGTGTCTCCCTCGAAAACGGGAGGGCCGGTAGAATTTTCATACAAAGTATCCCAATTGGGGCAAATATCCCATGGAAATTCGCCTGAAATCGCCTCCCAGTATGAATTTCCACACCAGTCGCCCTGCTGAGCAAGGCAGTTGTCGCAAGCATCACCGATACCATCATTATCCCCATCTTCCTGTCCAACATTGGCGACTTCGGGGCAGTTATCGCAGGAATCAATGACACCGTCGTTGTCAACATCGGTACCGATATAGTAATTCGTAAATTTAAAAGACTGCCAGAGTGAGGTTCCGGGATCTGTCCCATGGGCGCCGAATTCAATCCCATGATTAAAATAATCCGCCTCATAAAAGAAGGGAAAACTAAACAGCAGGCTATCATCATAGTAAATCTCAACAAACTCAAAAGATATTTGAATTCGATAGGTATGGAAATCATCGTCGGTATCAACAACTGAAGAAATAGCTATTCCTTCCGGAGCGCCCCACAAAAAGACTTCATCGGCGTCGATCCATAATATATTTCCGGACATGGACGAACTGGCAAAACTGATAAAGGCCGGGGCATAATTGGGATCAATATCGCTCATTTCCGCTATCTTTAATCGGGCCTCGATAATCAAAAGACTATAATCAGTGATTTCCGCGTAATCAAAATAATAGTTCAGTTTTTCACCGCTGCCAACATTAAGAATCAGTGTATCATCCTCAAGAAACGGATTGCTGGCTGAACTGTCGAATAATGTCGCTGGGGGACATGATAATTCGGGCAAATCACCATTCGCCGCTTCATATATATAGCTGTAACAATTGGGACCATAAAGTTCCGGGCAGTCGTCGCAGGCATCACCATCCCCATCACCATCCATATCGGCTTGATCGGGATTATAATCATCGGGGCAGTTGTCGCAATTGGTGGTGTATCCATCGCCGTCATTATCCTGAGCATACGGATAGGCGTCATGTTTAAAATACTGCCATTTCGATGTTCCACTGCCACCACCTCCCATAGGACTATTACCCCACGATATGTATTGATAATCATACCAGCTTGTATTGTAGAAAGTATTCGAAGTTAAAACCAGTGAGTCATCCTGAAAGACCTGTATTTCACCTGTGCTGTCGACCACAATATGATATGTATGAAACTCGTCGTCGGTGTCTATTATGGCCGAATCTCCCTTGGTTGTCCAATCAGATCGGAAATATATTTCGTCTGGTCTGATAATCAAAAAATTACCATTATCAGGTTCTTCAATGATTTGAACAAAAATATATGCTTGTGATGGGTCAG
>CAZJLX010000557.1:0-1940 GCA_964546545.1 uncultured Ignavibacteriaceae bacterium
CGGTTAATTCAAATTTTGATCATGGATATTTATTGATCCGTACTAACAGTGCTTCTGGTTACACAGAAATTGCAATTTCGGAATCAGACAGGACATATGATATAGATACGCTGAGACCGGCTACGACCTATTATTGGATTGTAAGTATATGTGATGAATGGCGCGATGGTTGCGTGGATTCACCACGATGGTTTTTCACTACCGCCGCTGAATTATGGGAACCGGGGCATGTTCATTCACCAACTCCCGACAGCGGTGCGACCGGAGTGAGTATAAATCCCGGTTTTGCCTGGGAAATATATAATCCCGATTTACTTGGTTATGATTTTGATATTTATTTGGGAATTACCACCGATCCGCCTCTTCTGGATTCGGAACTGGCCGGGCCATATTATAATTTACTGAGCGATACGCTGGATTATGCAACATTGTATTACTGGCGGGTGGAGGCTTATTATGACAATGATACAAGCCGTGGTCTGTTATGGGAATTTATGACCGATTATTCAGTCGAAGCTGATATTTTTGCAATGATAGAAATCGATGCTCTTCAATCTTCAACAGGTTATCATGTGATGGAAGAAATTCGAGCCCTGTTCGATAGCGCAATAGCACCCGTTACGCCAATAAAGCCATTACAGGCCGACTCGGTTTTTGTCGGAGATGCCAAACTGGACTGGAATGCAGGCTCACAAAATTACAGCTATTCGGAAATGTCAATACCATTTATTAATAATGGCGGACAGGTTGATATTGATGTCTATGGCAATAGCGAAGTTCCGAATCTCAATACCGATATTAACTTCCCGGCCTGCACGCTTGCCATCATTTCACCGGAAACATTCAACACGGTTTCAATCAGTGGCTTTGAAGTCACTTGGGATGGAAGCGAGTGTGGCGGCAATGTTTGGCTAACATTGATGGACGGGAATGATTCAACCGGTGTCTGGAAAGAAACTAATAATGACGGAATTGATTCGTTGACAGCCGCCGACCTGGCTCCCTTAGGTGGTCAGACAGGAACATATAGTCTGATAATCATTAAGCAGGTCGAAGAGAATATTGATGCACCGGGATACAGACCGGAAAGCTTAATTCGAATGCGAGCCTTCAATCTTATGGCGCAGATCAATATTGCCAGTAAATAGATATCTAAAAGAGAAATTTTGTCCCGACCGAAAGCGTAAATGAGCCGAGATTCTCTTTGAATTCAAAGTTTTTGGGCCAATCATTCGGAATCGGCAGACCTAATTCAAGGGCAATAGACATCCTCTCTGATACTGGCCGGCTATATTCAAGGGCGGGCATCAGCAAACCGAGAACGTCATCGGCGGCAATTATGATTCCGTAACCAAGCTCAAAAGTCATATCGCCAAAATTAAATGACTTTTCATAATACCCTCCGCCGGTAAGAATAGCACCTTCACTTGAAACACCGTCGGGGACTTGAAATCGGTTATAGGCTGTGTTGAGAACAAAACCGAATTGATCGCCAAATTGTGTCCTTAATTTCAATCCCAAGCCAAAAGATGCTTTATTTTCGACGATACTTGGTTGTGATGTTGTCTCCCAGAGATCACTCGGAAAGAAAATATTGAGATATGGCTTAACCTCGATTTTTCGTCGTGGAAAGTCATAGGCGTTGGCAAGTTGGAACATAATTCCACAAATTATCATAAACAAGAATCCGGTTTTGAATAATTTATTCATAGTCTTCTCCTTTTATTCTGTTCGGAATACTTAATTTATTATAATTTAAAAAATATTTTATTAATTAGCAAATATCCAGCTTCGCGTCAATGTCGAAACCGCAACGGTTTCGGTCTAAATTCTGCTTTACATTAACCGACAAAAATTTTAAATTGTTTAGCTTGTAGATGATTGCAGGCCAAGCCTCATAGAGGCTTGATGTCAAATCTCAAAGAGATTTGACCTACTTT
>CAZJLX010000558.1:0-1940 GCA_964546545.1 uncultured Ignavibacteriaceae bacterium
ATATCGGGGGATTTAACTTTCATGGGTATGTGAAATCGCCCGATATAAACCATATATTACGGCGCATAAAACGTCTATCCAGATAAGCTTTTGAAATAATGTAATTTTATCAAAAGCTTATCTGGATAGTCGTTTTATGCGCCTTAATATATGGTTTATATCGGGCGATTTCACTGGCCTGGGTATGTGATGACGCCTTTATCTCGTTTCGGTATGCCAAAAACCTTCTGAACGGTGACGGGCTGGTTTTTAATATCGGCGAGCGAGTTGAGGGCTACTCGAATTTTCTCTGGACTTTAATAATTGCCGCCGGTCTCGTCTGTAATTTTGAACCGATACTTTTCAGCCAGATTCTGAGTATTTTCTCTTACCTGTTTTCCGTTATTATCTTTATTTTTCTGGCGGTCAGATTTTCCGAAGAATCGTTTGCGCCCAAACCGATGATAATCCCGTTCACGGCGATAATGCTTCTGCTATCGTACGATATGCATGTCTATGCTACTTCCGGGCTGGAGACATCACTGGCGACAATGCTGATTTCACTCGGTTTTACGACTTTACTACTGACGGAAAGTAAGCGAGGTTATTTTTGGGCCGGTATCATACTTATCCTGACCGCCCTGACCCGACCGGACGGCATGATATTTTATATGATGGCACTGCCGTATATTGTACTGACGGCCCGCAGGAAAACGAAAGTGTTGTACTATCTTATCCCATTGGTTTTAATTTATGCGCCCTACTGGATCTGGCGCTATAATTATTATGGCTGGTTTTTCCCTAATACTTATTATGCCAAATCGGCTAATCTCTCTAATTATATTCAGGGATGGAAATATCTGACAATGTACTTCGACACATATTACCTGCTTTATCTGCTTTTTCCGGTCGGGTTAGCGACGATTTTAATTCTTATCCGGAAGTTTATCATGGGCCGAACGATAATTCTTACCGATCGGATGGATAAGATTAGATTATTGTTTCTTTTATTTGTAGTACCATACATCTTTTATGTCGTGCGGGTGGGCGGCGATTTTATGTTTGCCCGTTTTTTTATATTAATAACGCCGCTCTCTTTTTTCTTTCTGGAGGTCTCTTTATTTTCAATCAGTCGTTTTGTGAGCTGGCGATTATTTGTCGGCCTATTAATGATTCTCGCGATTGTCTTCCGGCAGCATCAGTTCGAACCGGCCAATGATGTCGTTGAGGGGATTGTCGATGAACGGATGCACTATCCGGCCGGGACGATTGAAAAGGCAAAACGGGACGGGGATAATTTGCAAAAGTGTCTGGGCGGACTTGATGTCAATGTCGGATTCTACGGTTCAAAAGCGATGACGATGTACTATGCGGAGCTTCCGACCGCAATCGAGTGCGAGGCCGGTCTGACCGATGCCTATATCGCGCATCGGCTTTTAAAAAACCGAGGTCGGCCGGGGCATGAAAAAAAGGCGCCGTATGAATATCTTCTTAAGAGAAAAGTCAATTTTATTATTAAAACGACCCGCCCGAATTATTCAATGTATGATTCGTTGAGGTATATCTCGTTTGGAGAGACCGAGGGATACATTGTCTATTATGACAATAAAATCATGAATCAACTGGCAGAAAACCGGTCGGTACAATTCGCCCGAATCGAAGGATTAGTCGATGAATTTATCGAAAACATCGAAAGTATCCAGCCGGAGTATTATCGGTCAGTTTTTACATTTTTTAAAAGTTACTATTTCGATTTTAATAGTGATCCGGTCCGGTTTGAAGCGCTGGTGAAAATTGTAAACAAAGCCGAGGATGGAAAAAAGGAAAAAAATGACGATTAGTTCGATGTTTGTTAAATTATAGATATAAACGGAAACATTTTAATTTATATTCTTATTGACTTATATCATATGGCAAACAGAAATTTCAAAGAGTACTTAAAAGGGGATGAAGTCTGGATA
>CAZJLX010000559.1:0-1939 GCA_964546545.1 uncultured Ignavibacteriaceae bacterium
TCAGAATTGATGGCGTTATTGATACACTCACCGCTTCACAACTCGAAGAAGTGCTCGAAAAGCTGTTACAGCGCCAGAGATATAAAATTATTCTTGATCTGGCCGGTGTGGATTATATCTCATCGGCCGGTTGGGGAATATTTATCTCGAGGATTAAAGAGATTCGGGATAAAGAAGGTGATATCAAACTGGCCGGAATGGTGCCCAACGTCCTTGAAATATACGAGCTTCTTGAGTTTGATAATATTTTGAAATCATTTGAAAGTGTTGATACCGCCCGATTGGCCATTGGCGGCACATCCGGATCAATCCAGTCAAAAAAAAAAGAGAACTGATCGAAACCCGTACGACCATCAGTGATATTACCACCTCCCGGGGAGAGATGGCCGATTCCGCCGGTAATCCGAAAAATGGTGGTAAAAGCCGCCGAAATATTTCACAGGAAGAAGATATTATTTTCAGGGCGGTTACCGAAGATCCGTTTTATACCATATCCGATTTGCGGGTGGTGCTCGAAGAATCATTTCCTGGGCGCAGGTTTTCATGGTGGACGATTTTTTCAATACTGAGGAAATTAAGACTATTAACACGGCGCTCCCGTTTTCGATATGCTCGCGAACAACAAAAACGGCGTCGAAATTTAGATTGACATTAAATGTCCTTATGCTGTAAATTCATTGGGGATCATTATTTATGGCAGAATTGATATTAATCATAGGGCTCGGTGTAGCGGTAATTGTTTTATCGTTTTTAATTATAATCCGCAATAATCGGACAAAAAACTCGCTCTACCTGGATAATTTTGCAGTCAATGAGCTTTTAGAGTCAGTTTTTGATAATGTTGCGTCGGGGCGAACCAGCGAAGTTGTTGCAAAAGTTCCGTATATCCTTAAAAAGTATTTGAAATGTAATAAAATAATCTTTTTCCGTTACAATAAGTCGATATTAAAACCGGAATACTTCTTCGGTACTGTTCAAATCGACCGATCGCGCCTGTATTTTCCCCTTGATGATAAGGCGTTGAGGCAATTGTCGGAATTTCGAAGAATCGAATCGATCAGCCGCTTGGACGGGTTGATTTCGAAAACAGATGTCAATTATATTAAAGAAATGGGATTAAGCTATTTTTTCCCTGTTTTTATGCGTGACAGACTTTACGGGATTTTTCTTGCGGCGACAACTCTTAAGGCGAACAATCCGTCACTTAATTTTATCGCCGCGACTCTGGCATTTAATCTTTCGTCCGCCTTTCATATCGGTCATCAGGAGCAGCGGATCAAACGGTATGAATATCGGCTTAAGATTATTGAAAGTAATAAATCTTTACTGACTGATGGGAACAGACAATCGGCCGATGAAATATTAAAATATTTAAGATTAAAAAATTGCCAACAGTTACTTCCAGAGTTATTGAAAGTACTAAAAAAAGACTGTGATTTTTCCCGGCTCGGTTTTTATGTCGAAACTGATGATTCGGAAAAACAGCCGTTTTCAATTAAGTGGAACATTGAGGAAGGCAGTGACTTAATTTTAACTAATATTCATAATACCGTCACGAAATGCCTTAGGGAACAATCGTTGTTTAATCTTAAACAGCTTGATAAATGTCGCGCTCCGATGGAAAATGATCTGAAATCTCTTCAAATGCAGGGTATCGATTATCTGATTTCTATACCCTGGGTCGACAAAAAAAAGGCTCTTCTGGCCATATCCGGAACAAAAGAGCCGGATATGATATCGGCCAGAATCAGGACGTTTGAAAAGGAGGCGTTGCCTTTAGTGGAATCAATGCGACGCTTTGAAAAGGCCGAGGAATTGTCCTTTACTGATGGTCTGACCGGAATGTATAATATTAGATATTTTCGCAAGAAATTGGTTGAGGAATTCAGCCGAGCCAAGCGGTACAACCGTTACCTGGCCATTTTGATTCTGGATATCG
>CAZJLX010000560.1:0-1935 GCA_964546545.1 uncultured Ignavibacteriaceae bacterium
AGACACCAAACGTTAACCTGATACCCTCGGTCGTACTCTGTGATCCGATAGAGGCCAGAACGGGTGACTGGTTGCCCTGATCGGCAACCGTAATGGTCACAACTTCACTATCAGTCGCCAAACCGTCAACGGCATAGAATGTTACCAGATAAATTCCGTTTTGAGTAAAATCCGGAGTCCAGTCAAAATCGCCGGTTCCGTTCAGGTTATCCGTAAAACTGGCACCGGTCGGAAGAGTAGAGGTTGTCAAAGTCGGTGTCGTGCCGTCGGCGTCGGTCGCCGAGACGGAAAAATTCAAATTTGTTCCCTCCGGGGTTCCCTGTGGGCCAATCGCCGCCAGGACCGGAGTCTGATTACCCGACTCATTAACCGTAATAACCACCACTTCCGAATCTGTAATAATTCCATCGGTAGCATAAAAGGTTATATTGTAACCGCCAGCCTGATCGAATCCGGGAGTCCAGTCAAAATCGCCGGTTCCGTCGCCATTATTTACAAAAGAAGCACCGCTCGGAAGAGGACTGGTCGATAAAACGGGAAGGGTACTGTCAGGGTCGGTCGCCGAAACCGAGAAAGTAAGATTGACACCTTCGTTTACCGACTGACTTCCGATAGAGGCCAATGTCGGCGGCTGGTTGCCCGCCTCAAAGACATTAATAGAGATTAATTCGGAATCAACTGCCCCGCCATCGGAAGCATAGAAGGTAATATTGTACGAACCGGACTGGGTATAGCCGGGAGTCCAATCGAATGTATGCGTTCCGTTGCCATTATTAATAAAACTGACACCCACCGGCAGGGTTGACGTCGTTACTGAGGGAATGGTTGAATCAGGATCCACCGCCGAAACGATAAAATTCAAATTGACACCCTCGGTAATTGACTTATTCCCAATTGTATACAAAATCGGGGCATGATTGCCTGACTCAACAACAGTAACGACCACTATTTGTGAATCAATGCCAAGACTGTCATCGGTGGCATAGAAAATCAAATTATAGGTTCCCGATTGATTGAAAAACGGGGTCCATGAAAAACTCCCGGTCCCGTCATCATTGTCGACAAATACTGCGGCACTGGGAAGAATCCCGGTCGAAAATGCGGGTATAGTCGAATCGGGATCAACAGCCGAAACCAGAAATGCAATATTTACGCCTTCAGTGGTCGACTGAGGCGAGATCGGACTCATTATCGGATTCTGGTTGCCGGCATCAAGCACCGTGATAGTGACGATTTCGGAATCAACCGCCGATGAATCATCGGTTGCGTAAAAGGTTACATCATACAACCCGGACTGAATATAATTGGGCGTCCAGCTAAATGAACCGGTGCCGTCACCATTGTCTATAAATCCGGCACCAGGCGGAGGGATGGAGCTTGTAAGGGAGGGGATAACTCCTTCCGCATCTGATGCCAAAACTGAAAAATTCAAATTTATATTTTCGGTCGTTGACTGCGAACCGATTGTCGCCAGAACCGGGTTCTGGTTACCAGCATCATTAACCGTAATAACGATCAATTCCGAATCGACGGAAGCCGAATCATCGGTCGCATAAAAAGTCACATTATATAATCCTGACTGGAGATAACCCGGAATCCAGTCAAAATTGGCTGTTCCATCGCTATTATCGGTAAAGATTGCCCCGGTCGGCAAAGTCGAAGTATTAAAAGTCGGGGTACTTTCAGCGTCGGTCGCGGAAAGTGCAACCAGCAACTGAATTCCTTCGGTAGCCGATTGAGCACCAATTGACACCAGAACCGGAAGCTGATTGCCGGCATCTATTACCGTAACCGCAACTATTTCCGAATCAATCGCCGCCGAATCATCGGTAGCATAAAAAGTTATATTGTAAATCCCGGACTGCAGAAAACCAGGCGTCCAGCTAAATGTCCCGGTCCCGTCCGTATTATCGGTAAAGTCTGCCCCGGAAGGAA
>CAZJLX010000561.1:0-1929 GCA_964546545.1 uncultured Ignavibacteriaceae bacterium
TTATCGACCAGAATGCCCCACTGCTTTTTAATATGATCCGGCGCTTTGGCGTAGCCATAGCCGGGAAGATCGACAAAATAATATTTATCATTGATATCGAAGAAGTTTAACATCTGGGTCCGGCCCGGTGTTTTGGAGGTTTTGGCCAGCTTTTTTTGTCCGACAAGGCGATTTAACAGCGACGATTTTCCGACATTGGAGCGGCCTCCGAAGGCGATTTGAGGTTTTGAATCGGATGGAATTCGCCGGACATCATTATAGGAACCGACGAAAGTCGCTGAAATTGGCATACTATATTTTTCTTATCATTAAATCCGGATTAGTATAAATAATTTTAGTCTATATCTACAAGTCTAATATTATTTTTTTGTCTTTCTTTTTTTTATGCTGTATTTCGAGTCGCCGTTAAGCGCAATTTTGATCGCCTCTTCAGCCTTTTTTATCGCAAACAGATTCAATCCTTTTAAAAGCTCCTTGGGAAGTTCCGGAATATCCTTTTTATTTTTAAACGGAATAATAATATCGGTTATTCCGGCCCGTTTGGCCGCCAGCAGTTTTTCGTTAAGTCCGCCAATAGCCAGAACATCGCCGCTTAATGTGACCTCGCCGGTAAAGGCCAGGTTGCTTCTGATAGGTCGTTGAGTCAACGCGGAGACCAATGCGGTCAGCATAGTAATACCGGCCGAGGGACCATCTTTCGGAACGGCGCCTTCCGGCACATGAATATGGATATCCATTTTCTCGAAAAAGTCCGGATCTAATCCGAATTTTTTGGCCCGGCTTCTGATATATGACAGACCGGCGGAGGCCGATTCCTGCATCACCTCGCCCAGCTTCCCGGTCAGAGTCAGTTTGGAGGAGCCTTTCATCAGCGAAACTTCAATCGGAAGAACCTCACCCCCCGATTCGGTCCAGGCCAGACCGACCGCATAGCCGGCTTCCGGTTTGGTTTTGATATCGGTCGAGATATATTGGGGGGCACCGAGATATTGGCCGACAAGATTGGTTCCGATTTTGTAAACTTTTTTCTTTGATCCTTTGGCAATTTGCTGCGCGATTTTTCGCAGTATCGAGGCCAGTTGTCGTTCGATTTCACGCACGCCCGATTCGCGCGTATAGTTTCGGATTATTTCAACCAAAGCAGATTCCGGAATATCAATTTTTATATCAGAAAGGGCCATCTCTTTTTGCAGGCGAGGCAGGAGATATCCGCGAACGATTTTTACTTTTTCGAATTCCATATAACCGGGTAGACGGATTGTTTCCATCCGGTCATGCAGGGCGGGCGGGATGCCGGAGACTGAGTTGGCGGTCGTGATAAATAGAATATTTGAAAGATCAAAATCAAGTTCGAGATAGTTATCAGAAAAGGCGACATTCTGTTCCGGGTCGAGCACCTCTAGCAGTGCCGCGGCCGGATCGCCCCGAAAATCGACGCCGATTTTATCGACCTCATCGAGAAGAAAAACCGGATTGGACGAATCGGCCTTTTTTAACGACTGCAAAATACGTCCCGGCATCGAACCGATATAGGTTCGCCGATGGCCGCGAATTTCGGCCTCATCGTGGATACCGCCCAATGACATCCGGACAAATTTACGATTTAAGGCGCGGGCGATTGAACGCCCGAGCGAGGTTTTCCCGACACCGGGAGGCCCGACAAAACACAATATTGGTCCTTTAACCCGTCCGGCAACTTTAAGCACTGCCAGATGTTCCAAAATCCGTTTTTTCGGTTTCTCCAGACCGTAATGATCGCCGTCGAGAATCGATTCGACCGCGGCGAAGTTATCGCGATCATCGGTTAATTTGCGCCAGGGAAGAGCCAGGACCCATTCGACATAACCGCGCACCACGGCCGATTCGGCCGAGTACGGGTGCATCTTGGCCAGCTTTTTAATTTCTTCTTCGACTTTGCCGACTACTTCT